>NZ_JBIWNZ010000017.1:193286-203496 GCF_044767505.1 Kitasatospora sp. NPDC101235 | reverse complement strand
AGCCCTTCAACGACACCAGAGGATGGTGCTTCAATGTCGCAGTTCAGCTCCACGCCCGGCTCGCGATCGGTCATCGGACGCAATTCCCCGGGGTCAGCGGTGCTCTTCGTCCTGATGCCGGTACTCGCCGCCACCTCCGTCCGGCCCGAGCTGCGCGGCCGGGCGATGAGCGTACCCGCGACGCTCGGTCCGCTCGGCGCCGTCACCGGGCCGGTGGTCGGCGGTCTGCTGCTGGACCACCTGGGTTGGCGGGCGATCTTCCTCGTCAAGCTGCCGGTCTGTCTGGCCGCCGTCCTGATCGTGCGGCGCCACGCCCCGCGCCGCGGCGGGCTGCGACCGCCCGACCGGGCCTCCCTCGGCGACGCCGCGCTGATCGGCGCCGCCGTGGCCGCCGTGCTGCTCGGGCTGACCCTGGCCCCGGAGGCGCCGCAGTGGCTGCTGCTCGCACTGCCCGCCGTACCGCTGGTGCTGCTCTGGCTGCGCCGCCCGGGCGGTCAGCCGGTGGCCGAGGTGCTGCGGGCCGCCGGAACCGCCGGGGTCAACGCCTCGGTGCTGGCGCTCGCCGCCGGCTTCGCCGCCTGCCACTACCTGCTCGCCCAGCACCTGCGCGGCCCCCGAGGCGAGAGCGCCACCGCGACCGCGCTCACCATGCTGGCGTTCCCGCTCGGCATGGTGCTGGCCGGCCGGGTCGGCGGCCGGCTGGCCGACCGCTGGGGCGCCCGTCCGACCGCGCTCACCGGCGCCGCCGTCACCACCCTCGGCCTGGCCCTGCTCGTCCCGCTGGACGCCGGCTGGTCCGCCCCTGACATCGCCGCGCGACTCGCCCTCGCCGGTGCCGGGATGGGCCTCAACGGCGGCCCCACCCAGGCCCTGGTGATGTCCGCCTCCCCGCCCGGGAAGCTCGCCACCGCCGGTTCCGCCGTCCAGCTCGCCCGCAGCCTCGGCTTCGCTCTCGGCCCGGCCCTCGCCACCGCCGCCGCCCTCGCCGGGACCCGCGACACCACCGGGACCCGCGCCGGGATCGCCCTGGCCGCCCTGGCCGCGGCGACGGCAGTCGTCCTGCTCGCCCTGCACCACCGCGGCACCCGCGCCGACCGCAGCATCCGCAGCTGACTCCGGCACCCGACGCGCGCCACCCCCGCCCATCGCACCCCGCACCCCGCACCCCGCACCCCGCACCCCGCTCACTGTGACGACCACCCGCCCCGCACCACCGAAGGATCACCCCCAGATGACCGACGCCACGCCCGACACCCCGCGCTGCCCGTACGGGCACGACCGGCTCCCCTCCCCCGTCCCGCTGTACGGCCCGGAGTACAAGCGCGACCCGTACCCGCTCTACCGGCGGATGCGCGAGGCCGGTCCGGTGCACCGGGTGGAGTTCCCGAGCGGCATCCATGCCTGGCTGGTGACCGGCTACCGGGCCGCCCACTCGGCCCTCAACGACCCCCGTCTCGGCAAGAACCACGCTCTGGGCAACGACAATTGGCGCCGACTCGCGTCGATCATGCCCGAACCGCAGCACTCGCAGTTGCAGGTCCACCTGCTCCACCAGGACCCGCCCAAGCACACCTCGATGCGTCGGCTCGTACTGGACGCCTTCGCCCCGCGCCGGGTGGAGTCGCTGCGCCCCCGGTTCCGGGAGCTGGCCGACGCGCTGGTGGACGAGCTGCCCGAGTCCGGCGGCGCGGACCTGGTGGCCGGCTTCGCGGCCCACTACCCCTTCCGGGTGCTCGCCGAAGTCATCGGCCTGCCGTCCGAGTTGGCGCAGCGCTTCGACCGGGACTGGGGCAAGGTGGTCCAGCCGGTCGGCCCGCAGGACCCCGGCCGGCCGGCGTACGAGGCACGGCTGCGCGGCCTCCAGACGTACATCGCCGACGTCGTCGCCCGCAAGCGAGCCGACTGCCGGGAACCCGGTTGGGTGGCCCAGGAGGACCTGCTGGGCCGGCTCGTCGCCGCCCATGACGCGGGCGAGTTGAGCCGCGCGGAGCTCGACTCGATGGTGTTCCAGCTGCTGGTCGCCGGGCAGGAACCGGTCACCAACCAGATCACCACCATGCTGGTGACCCTGCTGCGCCACCCCGAGCAGCTCGCCCGGCTGCGCGAGGGCATCGACGAGCCCGGCCGGCTCGCCCGGGCGGTGGAGGAACTGCTGCGCCACGACGCCGCGTTCGAGCTCACCACCTGGCGGTTCTTCGCCGAGGACAGCGATCTGTTCGGCACCACCGTCCCGGCCGGAGACTCCGTGATCGTCTCGCTCTGCGCCGCCAACCGCGACGACGAGCAGTTCCCCGACCCCGACCACCTCGACCTCGACCGCACCCCCAACGCCCACCTGGCCTTCGGCCACGGCATCCACTACTGCCCCGGGGCCGCACTGGCCCGGGCCGAACTCCAGGTCGCCCTCGCCACCCTGCTCAGCCGGCTGCCCGGTCTGCGCCCGGCCGAGGCGCCCGGCGACGGTCTGGCAGACCTGGCCTGGGTTCCCGCCGTCCTGGCGCGCGGGGTGAACCGGCTGCCGGTCGCCTACGACCGCCGCAGCTGACCCCCGGGGCACCAGGCACCACCCGGCTCCGCCCGCAGCCCGCAGCCCGCAGTCCCTGAACCGCAGCCCGCAGCCCGCAGCCCGTACCACCTTCCGTGGAGGACCCACCATGCCGCCCGTCGGCACCGCCCCTGCCGCCATCACCCCTGGCGCCACCCCCGCCACCCCCGCCCCGGCCCTCGAAGACCGCCCCTCGGCCGAACGGCTCGCCGCCCGCGTCCTCGGCCTGCTGATGCCGCACCGCCGCGCCGCGGACCCGGAGTTCGACGCCCGACCGGAGCACTTCCCGCTCCAGCTGGCGCAGTTGACGGACTTCATCGCCGCCGGCGAACCGATCGTCCTGACCCTGCCCGGCTTCCCCTGCAAGTCGCCGAACCCGGCAAAGGTGCTCGGCCACCTGCCCGACGAGGGCGAACGGCTCTCGCTGACCTTCCTCGACGGACTCTGCGCCGAGATCGGCCGCCTGCACGCGCCCGGCGCCCGCATCCTGATCTGCTCGGACGGGCACGTCTTCGGCGACCTGATCAACGTCCCGGACGACCACATAGACGCCTACTCGAACGCCCTGACCGCCATGATCGGCCGCGAGGGCCTGACCCACCTCGACACCTTCGACCTGCGGGCCGTCCTCGGCGACCTCCCCTACGACGAGAAGCGCGCCCGGGTCCACGCCCGGTACGCTCCGAGCGTCGAGGAGTTGCGCGAACAGGTGCTGACCGAGGAGGAGACCCTACGGCTCTACCGGGGCATCACCCGCTTCCTCACCGAGGACACCGTCGGCTTCACCGGCACCCGCTCCGCCCTCCAACGAGAGTGCCGCCGCCGCGCCTACGGCGTGATCCAGCGCAGCCGCGCCTGGGGCGAGCTGATCGCCGAGCACCATCCACGCGCCGTCCGGCTGTCCATCCACCCGCAGCCGGCCGGAACCGCCAAGTTCGGCATCCGGCTGCTGGCGGCAGCCGACGCCTGGACCACGCCGTGGCACTCCGCGGTGCTCCACCGAACCGGTGGTGAGCGGGAGTTGCTGCGCAGCGAGGAGGCCGCGCAGCTCGGCCGGCTGGTGCTGCGGGACGGCCGGCCGAGCCACTACGAGTGCCGCTAGGGCCCGCCTTCGAACCCCCGCCCAGCCCTGCGACCGGGCTGTCGGTGCGTACCCCTACCGTGGGCGCATGATCGATTCGCAACTGCTCCGCACCCTGCGCGGACGCTTCCCCGACCGCAGCGCCGAGGGCCGTACGGCGCCGCTGCTGCCGGGGCATCAGGTCACCCCCGTCCTGTGGGTGAGTGACGGGCCGGCGCCGGAGGGGGTGTGGCAGCGACTGCACCGGGAACACCCGCGCTCGGGGCTGTGGCCGCTGCTGCTGGAGCCGGGCGACGCCATCCCGGGCCTCGACGGGCGGGACCTGGGGCTGGAACCCGGGGAGCCGGGGGAGCCTGCGCTGGACGGGTACGACCCGGCCGCCCTGCTGCGCGAATGGTGGGAGAAGGCGGTGCTGTGGTGCCCCTCGGGCGATCCGCAGGACCGGGCGGGGCTGCTGGCGGAACTGGCGCCCTTCGGCGACACCTGGCCGGGCCCGGCCCCCGCCGCGGCGCCCCAGCGGGAACCGCAGGAGTGCGCCGACCGCCTGGCCCGCCAACTGCTGCGCGCCCGGCCGGGCCTGCGGATCGGCCTGGTCCGCGCGGACGGCGGCGCCGAGGCGCTGGCCGCCTGCGGCTGGAACGGCACCAACGGCCACGGCGACAGCGGCGAGATCGCCGCCGTGCTGCGCAGCTGGCAGCAGCGCTTCGGCGCCCGGGTCGTCCAGGTGGGGGCCGCCTCGCTGGAGTTGAGCGTCGCGGCGCCGCCGGCCGGCCCGGAGGAGGCGCTGTTGGTGGCGGCCGAGCACGTGGCGTTCTGCCCGGACAACCTGTCCCAGCACGGGGAGGGCCTGGCCGACTACGCCGAGGAGCTGGTCGGCACCGGCAACTGGGGCTTCTGGTGGGACTGATGGGGGGCTGGGGCCCGTAGGGAGCTACCGCCCCGGCACGGCGGCCTCCGTCGTCGCCGGGGCGCGGTGGTCGAAGGCGATCAACGGGTCGCCGGTGAGGGGGTGTTCGACCACCGCCGCCCGCACCCCGAAGACCTCGGCCAGCAGGTCGGCGGTCAGCACCTCGCGCGGTGCCCCGGAGGCCACCAGGGCGCCGCGGTGCAGGACGTGCAGCCGGTCGCAGACCGAGGCGGCGGCGTTGAGGTCGTGCAGGGCCACCAGGGTGGTGCGGCGCTGCTCCCGGAGCAGGGCGAGCAGTTCGACCTGGTGCCGGACGTCCAGGTGGTTGGTCGGCTCGTCCAGCACCAGGACGTCCGGCTGCTGAGCGAGCGCGCGGGCCAGCAGCACCCGTTGCCGTTCGCCACCGGACAGTTGGGCGAACCGGCGGTCGGCGGCCTCGGCCATGCCGACCCGGACCAGCGCCTCGGCGGTGATCCGGTGGTCCTCGGCGTCGTCGGGCGCGAAGGCCCGCTTGTAGGGCGTGCGGCCCATCGCGACCACCTCCCGGACGCTCAGCTCGAAGTCCCCGCCGCGCTCCTGGGGCAGCGCCCCGATGTGCCGGGCGGACTGTGCGGGCCGCAGCTCCGCCAGGTCCCGCCCGGCCAGCAGCACCCGGCCGGCGCTGGGCCGCAGGTGCCGGTAGACGGTGCGCAGCAGGCTGGACTTGCCGCTGCCGTTGGGCCCGACCAGTCCGGCGATCTCCCCCTCCTCGGCGATCAGATTGGCCCCGGCCAGCACCGTCCGGCCGGCCAGGGCGACGCTCAGGTCCTCGACGGCGATCCTCAACTGCGCTCCAGTCGTCGGTCCAGCAGGTAGAGCAGGGTGGGGGCGCCGACGACGGCGGTGACCACGCCGATCGGCAGTTCCTGGCCGTCCAGCGCGGTGCGGGCCACGGTGTCGACGACGACCAGCAGCAGCGCCCCGGTGAGCGCGGACAGCGGCAGCAGCCGGCGGTGGTCCCCACCGACCAGCAGCCGGCACACGTGCGGCACCATCAGTCCGACGAAACCGATCGCCCCGGAGACGGCGACCAGCACCCCGGTGAGCACACTGGTGACGACGAAGACCTCGCGGCGCAGCCGGGTGACGTCCACGCCGAGCCCCGCGGCCGTCTCGTCGCCCATCAGCATCGCGTTGAGGCCCCGGGCGCGGGCCTGGAGCAGGGCCAGTCCGAGCGCCACGGCGACGGCGGGGACGGCGAGTTGGGCCCAGACGGCGCCGCCGAGGCTGCCCATCAGCCAGAACAGCACACCCCTGGTCTGCTGCTCGTCGCTGGTCTGCAGGACCAGGTAGCTGGTGATGCCGCCGAGGAACTGGGCGATGCCGATGCCCGCGAGGACCAGGCGCAGCGGGGAGAATCCGCCGCCGCGCCGGGCCATCAGCCAGACCAGCGAGAACGCGGCCAGCGCGCCGGCGAACGCCGCCAGGGAGACGGTGAGGCCGAGCGCACTGCCGAAGGAGAGCTGGAACCCGAGGGTGGTGCCGAGGACGATGGCGGCGACAGCCCCGAGCGAGGCGCCGGAGGAGATGCCGAGCAGGTAGGGGTCGGCGAGCGGGTTGCGGACCAGGGCCTGCGCGGCGGTGCCGACCAGGCCGAGCCCGGCGCCCACCACGGCCGCCAGCAGGGCGCGTGGAACGCGCAGTTGCCAGACGATGAGGTCGCGGGTGCCGGGTTCGGGGGACTGCCCGGTGAGCCGGCGGGCGACCACCGACCAGACCTCGCCGGGCGGGACGTCGACCGAGCCGAGCGAGACGGCGGCGGTCAGCGCGAGCACCAGGGCGGCGGCGAGGGCGGCGGCCAGCGGCCCGGCCCGCAGGGTGCGGGCCGGGCGGGCTTCGCCGCGCTCCTTCCGAGCGATGGCCGAAGTCACCGGCTACTGCCCGTTCTTGGCGAGGTCGGGGCTCTTGACGAGGTCCGGATGGACGGTCGCGGCGATCTGCCGGACGGCGTCGGCGTTGCGCACCCCCGCGATGGTGGTCACCTCGGAGCCGAGCCGGACGAAGTGCCCCTCCTGGACGGCCTTCAGGCCCTGGGTCGCGGGGAAGCCCTTCAGGAAGGCCTCGGCCTCGTCGAAGGCCTTGCGGGTGGCCTCCTCACTGCCCCGGTTGCGCACGGCCAGCTGGATCCAGTCCGGGTTCTTGGCGACCACGTCCTCCCAGGACCCCGGCTTGAAGTCGGCGTCGCAGTCGGCGAAAACGTTGCGTGCCCCGGCCTGGGTGATCACGGCGTTGGCGACCTGCCGGCCGCAGACCGCCACCGGCTGCTTGGTGCCGGCGTCGAAGTCGAAGACGAAGTAGCTCGGCCGCTGCCCCTCCGGCACGGCGGCGAGCGCGGTGCGGACCTCGCCGAGCTGCTTCTCCATCCCGGCGACCAGCTCCTCCGCCCGCGCGGCGGTGCCGGTGACGGCGCCGAGCCGGCGGACGTCCTCCTCGATCCCGGCGAGGTCGGTGCGCGGCGCCTTGGCGGCCTTCGGCGTCCCGGCGCAGGCGGTGGAGAGCAGGTACACGTGCTGGATGCCGGCCGCCGCGTACTCCTCCTCGCTCGGCCCGGTGGCGCCGCCGCCCATCATCGGCATCGCGCCGAAGGTGTCCACGTAGAGGTCGGCGCCGGAGCCGAGCAGCTTCTCCTTGGCTATGCCCTTGTCCCCGAGCACCGGCACCCTGGCGCCCTGCTCGGCGAGGGCGGCGGGCAGGGTTCCCTTGCCGGGCGGGAAGCCGGTGCCGATCACCCGCTCCCCGGCACCGAGTTGGAGCAGCAGCTCCAGGCTCGACGCGTTGCTGGTGACGATCCTGGCGGGCGCCTTGGCGATGGTGGTCTCCTTGCCCGCGCAGTCGGCGACCTTGACGGGGAATCCACCGCCCGGGCCGGCCTGGGCGGTGACGGAGGCGCTCGATCCGCCCCCGGTCCCGCTTCCGCAGGCCGTGGCGAACAGGGCGACGGCGGCCGCGATTCCGCAGACGACGCGAGGACGCATGACAACTCTCTCCTGGTCGGTGACCGTGCTCGGTGACGGTGCTGGGTGACCGTGCCCGGTGACGGTGCTGGTGCTGGTGCTGGTGCTGGGTGATCGTGCTGAGGGCCCGTGCTGCGGACCCGGACCAGGTAGTCGGGCGTCCGGGGCTGCGGGTTCCCGCCCGTTCGCGACCGGTTGCCGCCGGTGCGCCCCTGGGCTCGTACGCCGCCGACCGCCCCGGACGTAGGCTGGCCGGATGGCCGACCCCACCGCCCTTCGCGACGACCTCGACCTCCCCGTCCGGCTCGGGCCGCGCCCGCCCCGCCGGGTGGTCTCGCTGGTGCCCTCGCTGACCGAGGCGGTCGCCGTCACCGCGCCCGGGCTGCTGGTCGGCGCCACCGACTGGTGCAGCCACCCCGCCGACCTGCCCGTCCCCCGGATCGGCGGCACCAAGAGCCCGGACGTCCCGCGCATCCTCGCGCTCGCGCCGGACCTCGTCCTCGCCAACGACGAGGAGAACCGGCGCCCCGACCTGGACGCGCTGCGGGCGGCCGGCGTCCCGGTCTGGGTCACCGACATCCGCACCCTGGACGACGCCTTCCGCTCCCTGGACCGGCTGCTGACCATCGCCTGCGGGCTGCCCCGGCCGGCCTGGCTGGACGAGGCGGAGGCGGTCTGGTCCCCGGTCGGGGGCGGCAGCACTCCTCCGGAGCCCGACGGCCCGCGGACCGTCGTGCCGATCTGGCGCCGCCCGTGGATGGTCCTCGGCCGCGACACCTTCGCCGGGGACCTGCTCCGCCGTCTGGGCCTGCGGCTCGTCCACGCCGACCACCCCGAGCGCTACCCGGCCATCCCGCTACCCGAACTGCTCGCCTGCCGGGCGGAGTTGGTGGTCCTGCCGGACGAGCCGTACCGCTTCACCGCCGAGGACGGCCCGGAGGCGTTCCCGGGCACTCCGGCGGCACTGGTCAGCGGGCGGCACCTGACCTGGTACGGGCCGTCGTTGGTGACCGCCCCGGCCGTGCTGCGGCGGGCCCTCGACCACCCGTCCGGTCCCGGCGGTACGGGCACCTCATAGGATGACCGCCACTCACCGGCGACCGCCGGTGACCAGTGGGGGGACCACACATGAGAGTGAGCACGACCCGGCGGACGCTGGTCCTGGTGTCCGCCGTCGGCGTCTCGACCGCCGTCCTGGCCGGCTGCGGGACCGAGCACGCCGGCCGGCACCAGGACGCGTCGTCCGGCAGCACCCCGGTGGCCGCGAGCGCCTCGGCCGTCACGACACCGAGCGGGAGCCCGTCCGCGGACACCGCCCCGAGCCCGACCGCCCCGGCGAGCACGAGCCCCGGCGCCACCCAGAGCCCGAGCGCCGGCCCGGGCAAGTCCGCAAAGCCCGCCCCGAGCACCCAGCCGGGCAGCGCCGCCAAGGCAGGTGCCGGTGCCGGCAGCCTGCCCGCGGGGGTGCCCACCCAGCCGCCGGTCGCCAAGCCCGTCGTCGTGGCCCCGGTGCCGAGCGCCAAGCCCGGCCCGGTCGCGCCCCCGCCGCCCGCGCCCGCGACCCCGCACGTGCCCCCGGCACAGAGCGGCTGCACGCCCAGCAAGCCCCGGCCGGACGAAGCCAAGGAGACCGTCGGCGCGGCGCTCGCGGCGGCGGCCGGCCAGTCCCGGACGCTCAGGCTCGGCACCGGCGGCACCGACCAGCTCCCGCCGCTGCCCGTCAACCTGGTCAAGGCGATCGCCTGGCAGGAGAGCGGCTGGCAGTCCGGCATCGTCGCCTGCGACGGCGGGATCGGCACCATGCAGGTCATGCCGAACACCGTCAGCTGGATGAACGGCAAGTTCGGCACCACCTCGGACCCCGCCACCCTCACCGGGAACGTCCAGCTCGGCACCCAGCTGCTCGACTGGCTCGTCGCCTACTACGGCGACTCCTCCTTCGGCGGCAAGTACGACCTCTCCCCCGACCCGGCCACCGGCAAGACGCCGCTGCTCGACCTGGTCGTCTCCGCGTACAACGCGGGCGCGGGCAACGTCCACTACAACGCCGTCACCGACCCGGCCACCGGCGAGGTCGTCGGCAGCCTGGCCATCCCCAACCCGGCGTACGTCGCCAACGTGAAGGCCCTGATGTCCAGCCAGCCGTGGAACAAGGCCGGCTGACGGAGGGCACCCCCGGAACACGACAGGGCCCGGGACGCATGACCGCGTCCCGGGCCCTCGGCCTGACGGCCGTACGTCGTCAGCCCCGCGCGGCGGCGACGGCGGCGCCCAGCGCCTCCTTGATCCGGGGGCCGAGGCGGGCGAAACCCAGCTCCTTCATGGCCGCCCGCAGCAGCTCCTCGTCCGTCCGCTCGACACCGTCGCCGTCCACCCACCGCACGACGGCGAGCAACTCGTCGGCGGAGTAGGCGGTCACGGGGCGACCGGGCGTGAAGTCCGGCTTCGCGGGACGGGCATCGGCCTCCGGCTCGGCGGCGGGAGCCTCGGCAACAGCGACGGGCTCGGGCTCAGTCTCGACGGCGGGCTCCTCGGCCTCGACCGCAGGCGCCTCCACGACAGCCTCGGCCGCGGGCTCCGTCACCTCTACGGCAACAGCCTCGGACTCGACGACGGGCTCCACGACAGCGCTCTCGGCGACGGTCTCGGGCTCGACCTCGGCCACGACCTCGACCACCTCGGCC
>NZ_JBIWNZ010000017.1:139181-193191 GCF_044767505.1 Kitasatospora sp. NPDC101235 | reverse complement strand
CGGCCTCAGCCACCGCCGCCTCGACGGCACGCTCGTCAACCTCCGCAGCCGGCTCCTCGACGGCAGGCTCCGCCACGACGGCCTCAGGCTCGCTCTCAGCCACCGGCTCAGCCTTCACAGCAAGCTCAGCAACCTCGGCCGCAGGCTCCGTCACCTCTACGGCAACAGCCTCGGGCTCGGCGACGGGCTCCTCACCAGCGACCTCCTCGGCGACGGTCTCGGCCACGACCTCGACCACCTCGGCCTCAGCCACCGCCGCCTCGACGGCACGCTCGTCAACCTCCGCAGCCGGCTCCTCGACGGCAGGCTCCGCCACGACGGCCTCAGGCTCGCTCTCAACCACCGGCTCAGCCTCGACCTCGACAGCAAGCTCAGCAACCTCGGCCGCAGGCTCGCCGGCCTCGACCACCGGCTCCACGACCGCGACCTCGACGACGGTCTCCTCGGCCGCGACCTCCTCGGCGACCGGGGCGGCCTCCGGCTCCACCGCCGCCGTATCGTCCGCAGTCTCCGCCTCGGCCTCGACCTCGGCCGCGACCAGAGCGGCGGTCGCTGCGGCCACCAGGTCGTCGGCCGCCGGGGAGGGCGCCGGGAGGGAGACGGCAGCAGCCGGGGTCTCCTCCTCGGCCTGAGCCACCGCCGGCTCGCCGTCAGCGGCACCCGCGTCCGACACCGCCTCGGCCTCGACCTTGGCCTCGGCCTCAACCTCGGCCTCAACCCCGGTCTCGACCTCTGCCTCAGCGGCCGCAGCAGCCTCGTCGGCCTCCTCCGCCGGAGCCGTCACCGGGACCGGGGTCTCCTCGACAAGCCCGTCCCGCTGCCCACCGGCCAGCGCCTGCAGGGCAGCCGCCTCGGCGTCAGCCCGGTCGGCCGACGCCTCGGCACCGGCCTCACCGCTTGCCTCACCATCGAGCTCGACGGCGGTCTCAGCCACGGCCTCGGCCGCCACCTCGGCATCCGGTTCCTCGACCGCCGTCCGCTCGACGGCGGCGGCCTGCTCCGCCAGCCCGTCCCGCTGCCCGGCCACCAGCGCCTGGCGGGCCGTGTACGCGGCCTCCGCGGCGCGGCGGTCGGCCTTGGCGACGGCGAGTTCGGCGAGCAGGTCGGCGAGGCCGGCCTCCTCCAGGCCGACGCGCAGGCCGCGGATGGTGGGCAGGCGGTAGAGGGTGCCCTCGTCGGCGGCGAGCCGCTCGACCAGGTCGATCAGCTCGGCAAAGGGCAGCCCGTCCAGGTCGTGGTCGGGCAGCAGTCGGGCGAGGCCGCGCAGGCCGGTGTTGATCGCCTCGAAGGCCTGGGCGGTGCGGTCGACCAGGGCGCCGTCGACGGGCACCCGCGGGAGGGTGCCGATCGGGGCCAGTGCGGCCCAGGCGCGGCGCTCGACCTCGGCGGAGGCAAGGGCCTCGTGCAGGTCCTCCCGGCGGATGCGGCGGTCGGTGGCGAGCGCAACGGCCTGCTTGCGCAGCGAGCGGCCGCGCAGCCAGGAGAGCTTGACGCCGTTCTCGCGGCGCCAGGCGCTGTCGGCGGTGGCGGCGGTGAGGGCGTCGAGGTCGGCGTCGTACGCGGCGGGGAAGAGGGTCGCGGAGGTGCGGTGCACCCGCTGGAGCATCTCGACCAGCAGCGCGGTCTTGGCGACGGTGTCGGGCTCGTCCAGCTTGGCGTCGGCGGCGAGGGCGGTGACGGCCTCCCAGGTCTGCTGGAGGTCGCTGCCGCGCAGTTCGGCGAGGGCCGTGGAGGCGGCGCGGGCGTCCTCGGGGGTGGCGACGGTGTCGACGGCCGCGTACCAGGCGTGGGTCTCGGCGGTGAGCGTGAAGGCCCCGAGCTCGGCGTAGCGGCCGAGGTCCTCGCGGAGGTTGGGCTCCGCGGCGGCGTCCTGGGGGTCCTTGACGTCTGCGGCGTCGGCGACGTCCGCCGGGTCGGCTGCGTCGGCGTTGCGCGAGTGAAGCACTGTCATGTGAGGTCCGGTTCTGGGCGACGGCGGCGGGGCTGGCGGCGAGGGGGCGGCGGACCGGTTGCGCGCGGTCGCCCCTGGGCGGGGCCGGGGGGCGCGCGGTCGGGCTGCCGGTTGTGGAGGCCCAGAATACGGGTGCCCGTTCGAGCCTTGCACGCACCCACCGCTCCGACGGGCGGGTGTCGTGTGCCATACCGCCCGCCTGGCCGCCACCCGGGCGGTCCGACCGGGTGGTCCGGCGTTCGTCCGGACGGGTGTCTCCGCTGCTCACGGCTCCTCCCGGCGGCCCCTCACCGCGGCTCCTCGCGCTCCTCTCCGGCGGACGGACCGGACCGACGGTCGGGCCGGGGGCCGGTCCGACGGCCGGTCCGACGGCCGTGCCGGCGGAACCACTCCAGCGGCACCTCCCGGACACCGCGTCCCTGCGCCGGACCCCGTCCGCCGAGCGGCGGCCGGAAGCCGGCCCGGCCGAGGGCACGCAGATCAACCGGCGCGAGGTACTCGCTGAGCGCGATGCGGTGCCACCACGCGCCAGTTTCCCGCAGTTCGCGCCAATCGGTGAACCGGTAGAGGTAGAGGGTCGCCCGGACGTGGGTCGGCGGGGCGTCCGGGAAGGGGTTGTGGCGCAGCAGGCGCAGGGTGGCGCGGTCGCCGGACAGCAGTCGGGCGACGAAGGGCAGGAACCACGGGCGGGCGTAGGCGGGCGAGATGCCGGCGAACCACATCAGCCAGTCGAGCCGCAGGTGGTAGGGCGCGAACTGGCGCGGGAGGCGGCGCACGTCACCGGGCTTGCCCTTGAATCCGTACTCGCGCCAGACGGTGTGCGGGGTGAGTACCGTCTCGTCGGTGCCCTCGACCACCACCTCCTGGCGGAGCCGGTTGATGCTGCCGAAGGCGCCGTAGGTGTTGACGAGGTGCAGCCGGTTGAAGGAGCGGTTCATGGCCTGGCCGCGGGAGATCATGTTGCGCACCGGCCAGTAGCTGAGCACCACGACGACGGCGGTCAGCGCGATCACCAGCGCCTCGTACCAGACCGGGGTGCCGGGGTGGTCGCGGGCGTGGACGGGCAGGCCGAGGCGGGCCGGCTCCACGGCGGCGAGGACGAGGACGATGGTCAGCCAGTTGAGCCAGGCGAAGTTGCCGGAGGCGACCAGCCAGAGCTGGGTGACGAGGACGGCGCAGGCCGCGTAGCTCGCGACCGGCTGCGGCAGCAGCAGACCGACCGGTACGACGAGTTGGACGAAATGATTTGCGGCAGCCTCCACCCGATGCAGCGGATCGGGCAGGTGGTGGAAGAACCAGCTGAGCGGTCCTGGCATCGGCTGGGTCTCGTGGTGGTACCGGAGGCAGGTCAGGTCGCGCCAGCAGCTGTCTCCCCGCAGCTTGATCAGCCCGGCGCCGAACTCGACCCGGAAGACCAGCCAGCGCATCAGCCACAGCACCGGGGCGGGCGGGGCGGTGTCGGCGTTGCCCAGGAACGCGGCGAGGAAGCCCGCTTCGAGCAGCAGGGACTCCCACCCGAAGGAGTACCAGGTCTGCCCGACGTTGACGATGGAGAGGTAGAGGACCCAGAGCACCGCCCACAGCGGGATCGACGCCCAGAGCGGAACGGCGTCGCCGAGCCCGGCCGCGACGGCAGCGGCGAGGGCGGCACCGCTCCAGGCGACGGCGGCGAAGAACCGGTCGCTGTAGTGGAGGTGGAACAGGCCGGGCGCCCGGCGGAACGGGACCCTGGCGGTGAACCGGGGCACCGGCAGCATGCCCTCGGCGCCGATCAGGGCGCGGAACTGCGCGGCGGCGGCCAGGAAACCGATCAGGTAGAGGGCTGCTAGCAGGCGTTGGACGAGCAGCCGGCTCAGCCAGTAGTCGGGGGCGGCGAACCAGTCCATGCGGCCCATGCCTACCACCCGGCAGCCCCGGCGCGGGCCCGGCCGGGGCGGCGGAGCGGGAACGGTTCACCCGCTCGGCCCGGGCGGCGCCCCCGGGAGGACACCGGAACGGAACCACCGGACCCCGGCGAACTCACGCTCCCGGACGGCGCCGTGGCAGGGTCCTCTCCACGGGGGTGGGAGGCGCCCCGCCACGGTGGTGGACGGTCCGCACCGGCCGGCGTTCAGCCGGGCAGGACGGAACCGGCCCCGCCGGGGATCGCCGAACGGCCGGGCACGGAGGCGCCGCTCTGCTGGAGCCGGTCGACGAGCAGGGCGGCCAGCGTGCCGAGCTCCTCCTCGGTGCGGGACTGGGCGGTGATGTCCATGCCGACGGTGAGGACGCCGTTGATCCGGCCGGTGAGCGCGGCCCGCAACGGGGTGCAGGTGAAGCTGAAGACCTGCCGGCCGCGCTGGGCGTCCGGACGGGCGGACTGGATCCGGACGTTGTCGAGGACGGCGGTGCGACCGGTGTGGTACGCCTCGACGACGGTCTGTTCGAGGCCCGCGGCACCCAGCTGCGGGTACGCGGCGCCGATCGTGCCGTACGCCGAGGGCGCGCCGAAGGTGTCGGCGTGCCGGGCGTTGGCGTACCGGATCTCCTGGCCCGGCCCCTCGGTCAGCATGATGGGGAACGGCGAGCCGTCGAAGGCGGCGAACATCTCCTGGCGCTGGGTGAGCAGGCTGTCGCGCAGCCGGATCTCGGAGAGCAGTGCCTCGGCGAGGTGCTGGATGTCGCGCAGCCGCTCACGCCCCCACTGCCGGGGTTCCCGGTCGAGCACGCAGACGGTGCCGATGACGGTGTTGGTGTCGTCGACGAGCGGCGCGCCGAGGTAGGCGCGGACGCCGAGTTCGTCCACCACCGGGTTCCCGGCGAACCGGGGGTAGGCGAGGATGTCGTCGAGGGCGAGCGGGGAACGCTGGGCGACCACGTGCGGGCAGAAGCCGTGACTCAGCGGCATCTCGCGGGTGGGGAGGTCGAAGGCGATGCCGCGGTCCGCCCAGGACGATCCGTCCTCGGCCGTGGTGTCGGCCGAACTTGGCGGAATGTAGAGCCCGCGGAACATCTGGCGCTCGTCGTTGATGAAGTTGACCATCGCGATGGGAGCGCGCGTGATACTGGCTGCCAGGTGGGCGAAGCGGTCGAAGGCCTCGTCCGCGGACGGGTCGTTGAGCCCAAGGCCGCGCAGCCTGCGGGTTCGCGCGGACTCCCCGGAGGCACCCGGGAACTGGCCTTGAGTGCTCATCACATCAGTCATGGCGGACATGTAACCAGACATCAGAACGACTGAGCGGTGCCGATCGGCCGATCCTCGACCATGCCGGCGACCAGTCAAAACCACATGTGGACGACCGATCGACGGACCGTCACGGGAGCGAAGACCGATTCCCTTCCCGGGCCGGAACGAAACCCCTCTCGGTGAAGACGGGCCGAATCACGCCAATCCAAGATCGACTCTGGGATGCCCCGGCACCCCATACAACAATGAGCCCTGCCGAAGACACGGACGGTGCCCGCCACCGGGACACCGCCCGGTGACGCATGCGCCGATCGCACCGGGGCGACCGGCCGACACTCCCGCACACCCACCGCCCCCCGTGGGGGTTGCCGGAGCGGCATCGACGGCACGGACGGAGGCACGGCACCACACGCATCGAGAGGACCGGAGCATGGCGATGGACTACTTCACCGACGACCGTCACGAGGGCCTTCGCGCCGAGGTCCGTGACTTCGCGGAGAAGGAGGTGCGTCCGCGGGTGGCCAGGATGGAGGCCGAGCGGAAGATCGAGTTCGAGCTGGCCCGGGAGATCGCCCGCCAGGGCTGGATCGGTGTGACGATCCCGCGGGAGTTCGGCGGCCTCGGCCTGGGCCACGTCGCCAAGACCGTGATCATCGAGGAGCTGGCCCGGGTCAGCGGGGCCGCGGGCTCGATCGCGCAGGCCTCCCAGCTGGGCGTGGCCAAGGTCCTGCACTACGGCTCCCAGGCCCAACGTCTCAAGTGGCTGCCGAAGTTCGCCTCCGGGGAGTGCCTGCCGACCATCGCCGTCACCGAGCCGGAGTCCGGCGGGCACGTGCTCGGGATGACCGGCACCGCGGTCCGCGACGGCGACGAGTACGTCCTCAACGGGCGCAAGTGGTTCGTCGGCAACTCCCACATCGGAGACGTGCACGGCGTGATCCTGCGCACCGGCCAGGGCACTCGGGGCCTGTCCGCCTTCCTGGTCGAGAACGACCGTCCCGGGTTCCGCACCGGCTCCCCCGGGTCGCAGAGCGGGCTGCACGGCTTCAGCTTCGGCGAGATCCTTCTGGAGGACTGCCGCATTCCGGTCGGCAACCGGCTCGGCCGGGAGGGGCAGGGGCTGGACGTCGCCTACTCCTCCTCCACCCTCTACGGCCGGATCAACCTCGCCGCCGTCGCGCTCGGCATCCACACCGCGATCGTCGAGGACACCGTCCGGTTCGCCGAGGGACGCGTCCTGTACGGCCAGCCCCTCAACCAACTGCCGAACATCATGCTGAAGTTGGGCGAGATGCAGTCACGGCTGATGACCGCCAGGCTCGCCGCCTACCACGCCTCCCACCTGCTCGACCACGGCCGCGCCTGCGACGCCGAGCTGATGAACGCCAAGCTCATCAACACCGAGTACGCGCTGGACTCCGCGCGCAACGCGATGGAGATCCACGCCGCCCGGGGCCTCCAGCCCGAGTTCGGCATCGAGCGCTACCTGCGGGACGCCACCCACGTCTACCCGCCGGCCGGCACCTCGGACGTCCAGCGGCTGCGACTCGGGCAGGTCGCCTCGGGCACGTACGGCAAGCAGTGGTCCGCGGAGCTGTCCGACCTGACCAGCTGGGCCTGGAGCGAACTCACCGCCCAGCGGGAGGCCCCGGCGGAGAAACCGCCGGGGCTGGGCGGACGGGTGCTGCCGATGCCACTGGCGGGCTGAGGCCCGGAGGCAGGGTGGCGGCAGGGCGGCGGCCGGAAGCCGGAGAGGATGTGGCGGACGTCCGCCACAGCGGCGCTTGACCTGTGCCTGACGAATTCCCCGGGGTCCGCCCCCGCCCTCCCGGGGCCGTCGGCCCGATCCGGCCGACGCCCACGACCTGCTACGTTGCGCCGGCGAACCATCCGGACCGAACTCCGCTCCGACGCCACCATCCCCACGCACAAGGCCAGTTGATGTTGCGCCGGCGGCGCCCCGGGCTGATAGCGTTCCGTGCCGTCGGCGGCCGCGCTGCACCCCGCCGGGCCAGTGACAGCACGTCACCGGCTCCGGCAACCCCCGGCCTCGACGCCCTGAAGCCCGGCCGCGCCGTACGGGGTCGACCCGCCGCTCGGACCCACCGGTCCGAACCCGGCGTCCCGGTCCCGCGACTCGGCCCTGCAGCAAGGAATCAGATGCCAGGCATATCGGCCCACCGCACGAGCCACCGCGCCGGCCGGTCCGGCTCCCTCCGCAGCCCGCTCCTCGCCCTCGTGCTCGTCCCCAGCCTGGGCCTCGCCGCCGCCTGGGGCTACGCCGTCTACCTGCTGCGCGGCTCCGGGGAGCGCACCGCGCTGCTGGCCGGCAGTGCGGCCGTCGCCCTGGTGGTGCTGATCAGCCTGTTCCGCGGCGTCCGGGCCGCCTGGACACTGTCCGCGCGGCTGTCCGAACTGCGGGCCGACACCATCGCGCTCGCCGAGCAGGAGATCCCCGAGGTCGTCAACCGGTTGCGCACCGGGGAGCAGGTGCCCGCCCCGACACTCTGGGCGCCGTCCCGGCGGACCGGCGACGACATCCAGCAGACCTCGGACGGCCTCGCCGCCGCCCGCCGGGCCGCCGTCGCAGCCATCGTCCACCAGGCCCAGGGCCGCGAGGGGACGAAGAGGGTCTTCCTCAACATCGCCCGGCGCACCCAGATCCTGATCCACCGGCAGATCAGCATGCTGGACGCGCTGGAGCGCGAACACGAGGACCCGGAGCTGCTGCGCGAACTGTTCGCGGTCGACCACCTGGCCACCCGGATGCGGCGCAACGCCGAGAACCTGGTCATCCTGGGTGGCGCCCTGCCCGCCCGGCGCTGGCGCAGCGCCGTGCCCATGGTCAACGTGCTGCGCAGCGCCGTCTCGGAGACCGAGAGCTACTCCCGGGTCGTCGTCCAGGGCGTGCCGCGTGTCTCACTCGACGGGCAGGCCGTCGCCGACGTCATCCACCTGGTCGCCGAGCTGATCGAGAACGGCACCACCTTCTCCCCGCCGTACACCCAGGTGCAGGTCTCCGCGCAGGAGGTCCCCGAGGGCCTGTCGGTCGAGGTCGAGGACCGCGGGCTCGGCATGACCGAGGAGGAGTACGAGCGGCTCAACGCGTACCTGGCCAACCCGCCCGAAATGGACGTCTCCGCACTCGGCGACGACCTGCGGCTCGGCCTGTTCGTCGTCGCGCGCCTGGCCTCCCGGCACGACGTCCGGGTCTCCCTGCGGCCCTCCCCGTACGGCGGCACCCGGGCTGTGGTGCTGGTGCCTGCGGCCCTGCTGGAGCAGGCCGGGCAGTCGGCCACGGTGTCCGGGCTGCCGTCGGGTGCCCGGATCACCCGGGCCCCGGCGTCCGGCCCGCAGCCGGGGGCGGGGGCCGGTTCGGGTCCGGGTTCCGGTTCCGCGCTCGGTTCCGGGCCCGACGGCTTCGGACAGGCGCCGGCAGGCGCGACGGCCGCCGGGTCCGGCGGACTGCCGGTCGGTGGCCAGGGGGCTCCGGGGCCCTTCGGCGCCCCGGGGGCTCCTGCCGTCCCCTACGCCCCGGTCACGCCCCAGGCCCCGGCGGCGCGCACCACGGACGTCGCCGGTCCGGGCGCCGCGGGGGTCGGCGGTGCCGTCCGCGCCGACGCACCTGCCAACGGGGGCCTTCCGGTCGGTGCCGAGATCCCCGGACTGCCCGGCGCGGTGGTCGTGCCCCGGCCCGTCCTGCCGCGCATGTACGAGCTGTCGGGCAGTCCGACGGTGGACCACGGCGCCACGGCACTGCCCGGCAACGGCCCTGGCGGCGGCCCCGGCGGCGAACCGAGCACCCCGCAGGTCCTGCCGCGGCGGGTCCGCAACGTCGTCCGGGGAGCCGAGGAACAGCAGTGACGGCGCGGCACACCGTGCCCCGGCGCGGCCTCGGCCGGCTGCCGGAGCAGTCGGGCCGGGGCGGGGCCTGCGCGGGCTCCTGCGTGGGCAGGCCGCAGCGGCCTCGGGCGTTGGTGCGGGTTCAGGCGTTGGCTCAGGCGTGGGCGTTGGCTCAGGCGTGGGCGTTGGCTCAGGCGTTGGTGTGGGCCGGGTGGAGCTCGGCGAGCGACTCGACCAGCGGGGCGAGCTCGGGGACCTCGGTGGCGTCGGCCAGCGTCGTCTCCAGGGCGGCGTCGTGCACCGGGCGGGCGGCCGTCAGCAGGTCGCGGCCCTCGGGCGTCAGCTCGGTGTAGATGCCGCGCCGGTCGTCCGCGCAGAGGAAACGGCTGAGCAGGCCCCGGTCCTCCAAGCGGCTCACCAGCCGGGTGGTCGCGCTGCTGCTCAGCGCCGCCGCGCGGGCCAGCTGCTGCATCCGCATGTGCCAGCCGTCCTGGCGGGAGAGCGCCTCCAGCACCGTGTACTCGACCACCGAGAGCTTGAACTCGGCCTGGAGCGCCTTCTCCAGCGCGGTGTCGATCATGCCGTGCAGCGCGGCGAGCGTCCGCCAGCCACGGGCCCGGACCTCGGCCGCATCGTCGCGGATTCCCATGACTCGCCTACCCTTCCGTCGCGCTGGGCGTACCGTGCGCCGGACGAGGCCCTGTGCGAGAGCTCCTCCGGTGTCGTCCTGGGACAAGTATGCCAGTTGGCGCGGAATATCGGTCTGTGCAAATAGTTCGACTTATACCCCGCCCGGGTCCTCGCTCCGACGACCACTGCTCCGGGGCCTCAGCCGTGACGATGCCGGGAGACCTCGTGGAGCAGCCGGCAGCGGGGGGACTCCTCGCCCACGGGGAGGCTGCCTTCCGTGCCCGCTCGGTTCCGGTCCGACTCCGGTGAGACCCTGCCCGGCCGACGCTCAGGGCGCCGACCGGAGCACGGAGCCACACTCCCCCTGCCTTCCCCCGGGCGCCCCTCACCCCTCCCCGGACCAGGCCGCCGCGCACAGCGCCGTGGCCAGCTCCTCGGTATAGGAGGCGGCGGTCAGCCAGGCGGTGGCGAAGGCCTCGTGGTCGTCCGTGACGATCCGGCCGAAGACGTCGCGGTCCCGGTTGACCGCGGCGGCCCGCAGGCCGTCGAGGAGCTCGGCGGCGGTGGCCAGGCCCGCGGCGCGCAGCAGACCGCGGTCGGCCGCCGCCGAGGCCTCGCTCGGGGCGAGGGCGTGCCGGCCGCTGGTGACCGTCTGCTCGACCCGCCGGCCGAGCACATGGACGGGCGGGCCGTACGGGGCCGGGGCCGGGGCCGTCGGATCGTTCGCCAGGCCGTGCCCGGGGGCGGAGGCCGTCGCGAGCCCGGGGGCGGAGGTCGCGGGCGCTGCGAGGTCGGCGGTCTGGAGGCGTTCGAGGCCGAGGTTGACCCTGGCCGCCCGGTCCGCGGGCAGGGCGAGCGGGTCGGAGGTGTCCGGCGGCGTGCCGATCGCGAGCAGGCGCAGCTCCGGACGGTCCGCGCGCTCCAGGCGTCCGATCACCCGCAGCCGCAGGCCGGGCGCGGTGGCGAGCAGCGCGAGGTTGGCCCGGAACGGCAGGCCGGGGTGCTCGTGCGCCGGACGCAGGACGATCACCGGACCGCCGGCCGCCGGATCGCCGGTAGGGCCGCCGGTCGTGCAGCGCGCCAGCAGTTGCGGCGTCCCGCCCGGGCCGGTGGGGGCGGTGCCCAGCAGGGTGACGTCCAGGAACAGCAGGTCGCTCCCGGCCGGGCGGCTCTCGTAGGGCAGCTCCTGCGCCGCCAGCGCCCGGGCCACCTGGGCGGGTGCCGGTTCGGACCACAGCCGGGAGGCCGGCTCCGCCGTCCACGCCGCGCCCGCCGCGCGGACCGCCCGTACCGAGGCACCGGCGCCCAGCCGACCGCCGGTGGACCTGGTCGCGCCCTGGACGGCCAGCCCGGCGCGGCTGAACTCGCGGTGGCTGAGCGCGGTGTCGCCCAGCCGGACCGTCCGGTTGCCCGCCCCGAGCGCCTGCGGGGCGGCGGCGGACGCCGCGTCGTCGTGCGGCATCACCTCGGCGATCGTGCTGAGGCGTCCGTCCGCGTCCACCGCCCAGCTGACCGCGCCGGCATGGGTGGCCGTCAGCACCGGCTCGGCGAACAGGCCGTAGAGCCGCAGACCGCCCTCCTCCCGGTAGGCCTGGCGCGCGGTGCCGCGCAGCTCGGCGACCGGGGTGGCACCCGCGGCCAGGGCGGTGGTGAGGCCGAGCAGTTCGCGCAGGCCGGCCACCAGGTCCACCAGGCGGTGGTCGGGCGCGCCGGAGCGCGCCGCCCGGACCCTGGTCGCGACGGTGACGGCCGCCGCGGCCGGGCGGTGCAGCCCCGCGAGGCGCGCCCGGTGGGCGGCCCGCAGCAGCTCGGCCTGGGAGACGGCGCCCGCGCCGCTCACCCCGGCGGCCAGCACGGCGGCCGCGGCGCCGTGGAGGTGGCGGACGGCGGCGAGTTCGGCGGCAGTGAGGGGGGCGGGGGCCGGTTGGCCGGCCGACTCCTCGGGAGTGTCCCGGGCTCCTTCCCGGCCTGCCGTGGCTGCCGTCCCGGTGCCGCTCCCGGGCTCTGACTCGGGCTCGACCACGGGCTCGGGCTCGACCTCGGCCTCGGCGAGCGGGCAGAGGGTGACGGCGGCGGCCCGGTGCACGCAGGCCGGGGCGAGTAGGCAGCCACAGCGGACGTCAGCCTCCCCGGCGATCACCCCGCCCGGGGCGTGCAGCACGAGCACGGTCTCCTCGTCCACCTCCACCCGCCACTCGTCGCCCGCCCGGGCCACCGACCGCTCCGCCAGCTTCGCCGCCGCGCCGTCCAGCCGCTTCTGCAGCCGGGCGCTCAGCCCGGCCACCACCTCGGCGACCACCTCGGGCCGCACGCCCGGCCAGTCGCTCGTCCGCGCCGTCATGCTCATCGCACCTTCTCCCCCACCCAGCGGGCCAGTTCCAGCGGGCTCAACGCCGCCACGGGCATTCCGGCCGCGACCAGTCGGCCCGCGACCGCCTTCGAGTAGCGGGCCGTCCCGGTGTCGTCCAGCGCCGCGCAGCCGAGCAGGTGCACACCGGAGTCCACCAGTGCCCGGGTCTGGGCCAGCAGCCCGCCGACCGGCCCGCCCTCCTCGAAGTCGCTGACCACCGCGATCAGCGTGCGGGACGGCACCGTCACCAGCTCCCGCGCGTAGCGCAGCCCGCTCGCGATGCTGGTGCCGCCGCCGACCCTCACTTCGAGCAGCAGGCTCAGCGGATCGTCCACCCGCTCCGTGAGGTCCAGGACCTCCGTGGAGAAGGCGACGAAGTGGGTGCTCAGCGAGGGCACCCCGGCCAGGATCGAGGCCGTCAGCGCGGCCCACACCGTCGAGGCCTCCATCGAGCCGGAGACGTCCACGACCAGGATCAGCCGCCAGTCGTTGGCCTGCCGCGCCCTGGTCCGGAAGACCGGGCGCTCGGGCACGATCAGCGTGCCGCCGTCCGGCGCGGGACGGGCGGTGGCCAGGTTGGCCCGGATGGTCCGGTCCAGGTCCAGCCCGCCGCCCGGGCGGCGGGACGGGCGCGGCACGGCGATCCCGGTCAGGGCCGGGCGCAGCCTGGTGGCCAGCTCCCGGCTCAGCTCGTCCACCAGGCGCCGCACCAGCGGGCGCAACCGGGCCACCCTGGCCTCCGGCAGGCCGCCCGCGTGGTCCAGCACGGTGCGCAGCAGGTCGACGGACGGGCGGACCGCGGCCGGGTCGATCGCCTCCAGGACGTCGGTACGGCCCTGCGCGACGGCGGCGGCCAGCACCTCCTCGCGCATGCCGGGGCCGAACAGCGACTCCAGCTCCTCGGCCCACTCCCGCACCCCGGGGTACGGTGCCTCGCGGCCGCCCCTGCCGCCCCGGCTGTCCAGGCCCGGGCCGGAGCCCTCGCCGTGGCCGCTGCCGTACAACTCGTCCAGGGCGGTGGCGAGTCGGGCACCGCGCGTGGTCAGACCGCCGTTGCCGGGGCGGCCGAGGAGCAGCCGCCAGCGCTCGGCGGGGGCGAGGGTGCGGGGCGGGCTGGTCGTGGTGAGGAGCCGCCCCGGGGCCGTGGGCGGCGGTGCGACGTCCGTGGCTTCCGAGGGCATCGGGAATTCCGCGGGGGCCGGAGGGAGGAGGCCGCGACGGGCGAGTGCCGCACGCGCCGTGAGGTCCGCGCGTACCCAGCCGGCGAGCACGGCGGGCCCGGCCTCCTCGGGCAGCGCGGCGAGCCGGGTGCCCAGGCGCTCCTCGACCAGGGCCAGCAGCCGGTCCCGGGCGGCCGGGCTGAGCGTGTCGAACCCTCCGCGCAGCGCGGGCAGCCGGTCCAGGAAGGCATCGTCGGGCAACGAGGTGACCCGCTCCAGCACCGGTTCCAGCGCCTGCGGCGCGAAGGCGAACAGCCCCTCCGCAGCCGTCAGCAGACCGACCAGCGCCCGTCCGAGCGCCTGCCGCGCCTCGGGACCGGTCGCGCCGTCCACCCAGGAGGCGGCCCGGCCGCCCAGCACGTCGGCCGGCTCCTGCCCGAGCAGCACCCGTACCGCACCGGCCGCACCCCGTACCAACGGGCTCCCGTGCTCGGCGAGTTCGGCCAGCACGTACGCCAGCCGCACCCCGCCGAGCCGGTCCGCCCGCCGCACCAGCTCCACCAGCGCCCGCGCGTCCTGCGGATCGTCCGACCCGCCCAGCCCCTCCAACTGCCGCACGGCGGCAGCGGTGAGCACCTCGCCGGCCGCGGTGAGGACGGGCCGGTCCGTCGGCCCGGAGAGCGGGCCGGGATCGGTGCCTCCCCCTGGGGCGAAGCCCGGGAAGTGCCCCGCGGCCAGGCGGTCGAGGAGGGCGAGTGCGTCGAGGAGGTCGGAGAGGGTGGCGGAGGCGGGGAGGACGGTGGTGAGTTGGGCGAGGCGGGTCTCGGCGAGGGCGGGGAGGGCGCAGGAGGCGGCGGCGGTGAGGCCGTCGATGATCTCGCGCGAGGTCGGCTGGTCGGTGAGGCGGGCGCGCAGGGCGCCTTCGGCGGCCTGGGCGGGGGTGACGCCGCGGGTGCCGGCGACGGTGAGCATGGCGGCGGTGGCGGGCGTCCAGTGCAGGCGCCAGCGGGTGCCGAGGGTTTCGGTGCCGCCGGCGCCGGTGGTGGCGATGGGTTCGGCGTAGGGGACCTCGCAGACGGTGAGGCGGTGCAGCAGGATTTCGCGGCGGCGGTCGAGGTCGCTGCGCAGCGGGTCGAGGCGCAGGTCGCGCGGGCCGGGGTCGGTGGGGCCGGGGAGGCCGAGGTCAGCAAGGAGGGTCTCGACGGCCGGGGCGAGTCCGCTGCGCGGGGCGGCGGGGGTGGGCCGGCCGGTGCGGGTGCCGACCAGGACCTGTTCGAGGGCGCGGGCGACGGCCCGGCCGCGGCCGAGGGGTTCGCCCTGGGCGAGGACGGTCTGCACCGCTTCGACGAGTTCGCCGCGGCCGGGGGCGGCGTGGCCGCGCAGCCGGGCGAGGTCGCCGGCCAGGCGGACGATCTCGCGGGCGTCGGCCGGGCCGCTGGGGTGGTCCTGGGCGCGCAGGGCGGCGCAGATCCGGACGGCGGTGGTGGTGAGCGCCTCGACGAGGCGTTCCGGGTCGCCGCCCGCGTCCAGGACGGTGTGCTGCCACTCCGGGTCGCGGATGCCCGCCGGGTAGCCGGAGCGGGCGTCGAGCAGCGGGTAGGTGTACGGGATCAGGGACAGGACGTGCCCGGGGTCGTCCGGGTGCGGCGGGTCCTCGGGGGCGAGGGGCCCGTCCAGCAGGGCGGGTGCGTGGAAGGCGCCGATCACGGCGGCGACCCGGCGCCCGCCGGCCGAGGCGGCCTGGATGCGGGCCCGCATCCAGGCCTCGCGGCGCAGGTCGTACGGGTCGACGCCGGGGCCGGTCTCGGCGTCCCGGCGCAGTGCCCAGCCGACCATCAGGGCGGCCCGCCGGACGGCCTCCGGGGTGGAGCCGGGGGCGGCCGTCTCGACCAGGCGGTCCCACAGGTCCTCGTCGGAGTCCCGGCCGGTGAGACGGTGGCGCAGCGCGTCGGCGACGCCGGGCCGCTCGGCCCGGTCGGCGGCCCCGCCCCGCCCCGGCCCGCCGGCCGCCGTGCGGGCGGCGCGGTGGGCGAGCGGGAGGTCACAGGCGATGGCCTCCACCCCGTTGCGCCGGGCCCAGCGCAGGGCGGCGAGTTCCGGGGAGAAGTCCGCGAACGGGTAGAACGCGGGCCCGGCCGTCTCCTCCGGCCCGGCCGGGGCCGCCGCGAGGGCGACCGGGGCCTGGGTGGCCTCGTCGGCGAGCCAGCCGAGCCAGGGCTGGAACTCGGCGGGCAGCTCGACCAGGACGGCCTGCGGCCGGGCGGCGTCGAGCAGCGCGGGGACGACCGCGCTGAGGGACGGCGCGTGGTGGCGCACGCCGATCAGGTGGGGCCCGGGGCGGCCGGTGCCGGAGGCGGCCAGTCGGTCGGCCTCGGCCCGGACCGCCCGGTCCGCGTCGCCCGGGCGGGAGATCTCCGCGCTGCTCATCGGATCAGGCCTCCAGTGCCGAGCGGAGGTCCCAGAGGGTGCGCCAGGTGGCGGCGCCCTGTTCGGCGCGGCGGCGGACCGGGCCGTCCCAGTAGCCGAGCAACCGGGCCGCGTCGGACGGGTCGTCCTTGCGGACCACGCCGAGGAGCTGGCCGGGCAGCCGGCCGAGCAGGTCCCCGCCGTCGGGCAGGTAGGCGGCGCTGACGCCGAGCGAGGTGGCGACGGAGACCGCCTCGGCGGTGCTCATCACGGTGGACGGGCGTTCGACGTCCCAGCCCTCGGTGGAGCGGCCGGTGCGCAGGTCACGGAAGGCGGTGACCAGGGCCTCCAGGACGGCGTCGTCCACCCCGTAGGCGGCGCCGGCCCGGGCCACGGCGGCGGTGGACTGGCGGCGGACCAGGTCGACCTCGGCGGCGAGGCTGCCGATCGGGCCGACCGTCTCGAAGTTGAACCGCCGCTTGAGCGCCGCGGACATCTCGCTGACTCCCCTGTCCCGCAGGTTCGCGGTGGCGATCAGGGTGAAGCCGGCTGCGGCGTGCAGCTGCGCGTCCGGGGTGCCCGCCAGCTCGGGGACGGCGATGCGCCGCTCCGAGAGCAGGGAGACCAGGGCGTCCTGGACCTCGGGCAGGCAGCGGGTGACCTCCTCGACCCGGGCGACCGCGCCGGCGCTCATCGCGGTGAGCACCGGCGAGGGGACGAGGGCCTCGCGGCTGGGACCCTTGGCGAGCAGCAGGGCGTAGTTCCAGCCGTACTTGAGCTGGTCCTCGGTGGTGCCGGCGGTGCCCTGGACGGTGAGCGCGCTGGTGCCGCAGACGGCGGCGGCGAGCAGCTCGGAGAGCATGGACTTGGCGGTGCCGGGCTCGCCGACGAGCAGCAGGCCGCGCTCCCCGGCGAGGGTGACGACGCAGCGCTCGACGAGGGCGCGTTCGCCGACGAACTTCGGCTCGATGACCAGGCCCTTGCGCCCGGCCTTGAGCTTCTCGCCGCCGCTGCCCATGACGAAGGTGACCACGGCACGCGGGGTCAGCCGCCAGCCGGGCGGGCGCGGGCCGCTGTCGTGGGCGGCCAGGAACTCCAGCTCGGCGGCGTACTTCTCCTCGGGAGGGACGGTCTGCCGGTCCGCGGCGGTGCCGGCCGCTCCGGTGGTGGTCTCGGTGGCGGTCATCGGCGGGCCTTCCTGCGCTTGCTGGTCTGGAGCTCTTCGTAGCCGGGGGTGTCGCCCTCGACGGTCCGCTGCCAGGCCCGGGCGAACAGCTCGGGGACGGGCAGCGGGACCACCGCGGGCCGGTGGGTGGGCAGTTCGTACAGGGCGGCCTTCCAGGTCTCGGCCGGCAGGGCGGGGGCCTTGGCCTCCTGCCAGCCGCCGGGCAGGAAGAGGCTGCGGCCGGCCCGGGCGCGCTTGGCCTCCAGCACCAGGTCGGTGGCGGCGAGTTCGGCGCGGGCCTTCTTCAGCCGGGCGGGCTTCCAGCCCGTCCAGCGGGCGGCGTTGCGGTCGGTCGGGTCGGGCAGGGCGAGCAGCTGGAGGTAGAGCGTGGCCGCGTCCTCGCCCAGGCCGTGGGTGCGGGACACCTCGGCGACCAGCTCGGGGACGGACAGCTGCGGGTTCTGCAGCCAGGCGGGGCCCTCGCCGGTGGCCGGCACCGCGGCGGCGGAGGCGGCCAGCCGCTCCGGCTCGCCGCGCAGCACGGACTCGATGGCGCGCCGCTCGGTGGAGAACCAGTAGCTGCCGGAGAGCCCGTCGAGGAGTTCGAGCAGCGGGTCGTCCGGGCCGGTGAGGGCGGCCGGGCGCAGCCAGATCCGCTCGAAGTCCTCGTGGTACGGCGTCAGGACGAGCGCCGGGCCGCAGCGGACCAGGCCGTCCGGGTCGGCGCCGCCCTCGGCGGGCAGGCCGAAGTGGGTGCGCAGGACGGCGGCCAGCGAGGCGCCCTTGACGGTGCGGATCAGGTCGAGGTCGAGCAGCAGCTCCTGGTCCGCCAGGCGGTCGCGCAGCGCGGTGGCGGCGGTGGGCAGCAGCGGGCGCAGCGGGCTGTCGGCGGGCAGGTGGTAGGCGAGCCAGCGCAGCGCGCCGATGGTGGAGCCGAGCGCGCCGGTGTCGGGGACGGCGGAGGCATCCTCGGGGAACAGTCGGAGGCCGGCCCCGCCCAGGTCGGTGAGCCGGAAGCCGGTGCGGCCGGTCAGCCACGGGGTGTGGGCGGGGTTGAGCACCGCCTCGACGGTGTCGATGGACACGCCCTGGACGGTGGCCAGCGCCTCCTCGGGGAGGGTGACGAGCCGTCCGAAGCGCCGGTTCCACTCCTCGGCCCCGGCGGCGACGTCGGGGCCGTCGGTCCACAGCGTCTTCGGGTCGGCGGGCAGCAGGGCGCCCCAGACGGCGGCGAGGCCGGTGTGGTCGTGTCCGCGCAGCCAGGCCCGGGCGGCCTTGAACTCGCCGGACTTGAGGCCGAACTCGGCGGGCATGGGGTCGCCGTTCCAGTGCAGCAGCCTGGCCGGCGGGCTGAGCAGCAGGGCGGAGCGGGCGGTGCCGATGCCGGTGAGCTCGCTGAAGGCTTCGGCCCTGGCCTGGTCCCACGGGACGCTGCCGCGCAGCGCGGCGACCCGCCAGAACTTGGCGACCCAGGCCGCGTCGACCAGTTCCTCGGTGCCGCGCTCCTCGACGGTGGTGAAGTGCGCGACGGGCCCGAACTCCCCGCTCGGGTCGTGGTCGACGGCGAGCCAGTGCACCGTGCCGTCGGTGAACTGTCGCTGGTGGCCGAGGATGACGACGGTGCGCTCGCCGTGCCGCAGCACCTCGCCCTGGCGGTGGGCGTCCGGTCGGCCGCTGGTGGCGTTGGCGCCCGCCGGGGCCTGCTCGGCGAGGACGATCTCGCGCAGGGTGGTGCCCCGGTCGGCCAGTGGGCCCTTGGTCAGTTCGCCGAGCAGCAGGACCAGCGAGGAGCGGTGGGCGGGCCGGGTGAACGGCGAGGCCACCGCGTAGGCCAGGGCATGGACCTGGCCGAGCAGGTGCAACCAGCCGTGGTGGGCGTCGCCGCCGCGCAGGGTGACGTTGGCGGGGGTGGTCCAGCCCTCGCCGTTCGCGGCGGGCGGGGCGGCCAGCACGGCGCTGACGGTGCGCAGGTTGTTGAGCACCCAGCAGTTCCCGGACGAGCCCCAACCGCCGAAGCCGCCGATCTCGGGCAGCACGGCGTGGACGGCTTCGCGCAGTTCGTCGTCGCGGCCGTGGTCGGGCCGCCACTCGGTGTTCTTCGCCTTCTCGGGACGCTCGGCCTCCGGCTGCGGGACGAACCGGGCGACCTGGCCCAGCAGGTCGGCGGCGGCGCGGGCGAGCCCGGTGACGCCGGCCAGCAGCTGCGGGTGGGCGATGCCGGGCAGGACGGCGCCGACTGCCTGCACGGACAGGGAGCGGAGGGCCTTGTCGTGCCGGGCGAGCGGGCGGCGCACGCCCTGGACGGTGAGCCAGCGCTGCTCGTCCTCCGGGCCCGGCTCGGTGTCGACCGGCCAGGCGGCGTCGATCAACCGGGCGGCCTGCTCGGCGGTGACGGCGCGCAGCACCTTGGAGCCCGCCTCGTCGCGCGGGCGCAGGGCGTGCCAGTGCGGGTACGGCGGGATGAGCGGGGTGCCGGCGGCGGAGAGCTCGCCGGAGCGGCAGGGGCGC
Source organism: Kitasatospora sp. NPDC101235 (assembly GCF_044767505.1). Lineage (NCBI taxonomy): Bacteria > Bacillati > Actinomycetota > Actinomycetes > Kitasatosporales > Streptomycetaceae > Kitasatospora > Kitasatospora sp. NPDC101235. The sequence continues at coordinate 174,012 of NZ_JBIWNZ010000017.1, read as the reverse complement.
AGGTCGGCGGTGCGGTCGGCGCGGCCGGTGAGGTCGGGCAGGTTGAGCGAGAAGTGGTCGCCGGAGGTGTGGCTGACCACCGGGGCGGCCGCGCCAGGCAGGGCGAGCCGGCCGACCGGTACGGTGGGCGCCCGGTGCCCGTCCAACGGCAGCACGATGCGCTGCCCGTCGGCGGTGAAGGTGGTGACGGCCTTGCCGGGCTCGACCCGGGCCCAGCTGCCGAGCACGGTGCCGTCGGTGCCGAGCGGGGTCCGCTCCAGGCCGGGCTGGAGCGGCAGCAGCCAGGTGCTGCCCTGGACCAGTCGGCCGGCCTGGGCGGTGGCGGCGATCACCGGCGGTTCGGCGGTGCGGCCCAGGGTGCCAGTGGCCGGGTCGAGTTCGCGCAGGACGGGGCTGCCGTCGGGGGCGTGGCGCAGCGTCCAGTACCCGGTGCCGTCGCCGAGGACGCGGTACTCCTGGGGCATCCGGGTGTCGCCGGCGTGCAGCGGGCGCTCGCCGGTGGTGCGGCCGCCGCCGGGCAGCTGGAGGGACGGTGCCTCGGGCTCCCGGTCGCCGTAGTAGTAGCCGGCGATGGTCTGGCCCTCCAGCTCGAACTGCTCGTCCGGGCGGCTGGACCAGTACGCGAGCTGCTTGCCCTCGTGGGGCCGGACGACCAGCAGCTCGCCGTCGACCAGGCGCAGCCTGGTCCGGTCGCGCCGGTGCAGCGGCTCGGGCAGGCGCAGGGTGTGCTCCAGCACGATGCCCTCCGGGCCGACCACGACGGCCCGGTCGAGGCGGGCGAGGATCAGGTACGGCCAGGCGTCCTCGATGATCAGGCCGGTCAGGCCGGCGACGCCCAGGCTGGGGACGGGGTGCTGCGGGGCGTCGGCGGCGGGCGGGTCGGCGAGTTTGCCGAGCGCCTCCTCCAGGGCGGGCCAGCCGAGTTCGTCCAGGATGCCGGCGTTGAGGGCGTCGGTGAGCAGCGCGGTGACGTCGAGGGCGGCGATCCGCTCGGCGACGGCCGGTGCGACCGTCCGGATGGCGGTGCGGTACTGGCCGAGCGAACGGACCAGGTCGGTGGCGCCGGCCAGGCCGCGGGCGGCGGACAGCTCCTCGGCGCGGTCCTCGGCCCACTCCGCCAACAGCTCGTTCAGCAGTGGCAGGGCGGGCGCCTGGCGCTTGACGGCCGTCTCCCAGGCGGACGGGGTGGCGCGGCGCAGCAGCGGCCGGAAGCGGTCGTCGGCGCCGACGGCGGCGAGGGCGGGGCTGTCGGCGCCGCACTGCGCGGCCCACTCGCGCAGGTCGAAGCCGAGCCCGTCCGGCGGGTCGGCCACCGGCACGCCCGCGCTCAGCAGCAGGTCCAGCAGGTCGATCCGGGTGTGGCTGGCGCGGATGCCGGTGAAGAGGTCGACCGGGACGGCGTCGGCCCGCAGCCGCTCGACCATCCGGCCGGCCAGGGCGAGGGTGGCCGGGCAGCTGGGCCGGGTGCGCCAGCCGCGGCCGTGGTGGTGGCACCAGCGCTGGAGCCAGGCGGCGGCGGGTTCGGCGCCCTCGGGGCGGGGGCCGGTCAGAAGTTCCTCGGCACCGGTCTCGGCGAGCAGCGACAGCCAGGCGGTCTCGTGCGGGGCCGGGTCGGAGGAGGCCGGGTCGGGCAGCAGTTCCAGCAGTCGGGCGCGGACCGCCGCGTCACCGCGGCCGAGCTCGACCAGCGCGCCGTGCCAGGACTTCCAGAACGCGGCGGGTGCACGGTTGACCGCCGGGGAGTCCAGCAGTTCGGCGAGCAGCGCCCGTTCGTGCTCGGCGCGGTCCAGCCCGGCGGCCTTGATCAGGGCGCGGGCGTCCTCGGCGACCCCGGCGTACGGGGCCATGCCGGCCGCGGAGCGCTCGGTGCACAGCTGGCGGAAGCGCTGCCAGGCGGTCAGCGGGTCGAGCCGCTGGGCAAGCTCCTTGACGTACTGGCGCAGCGACTTGACGGTGAGCGCGCCGGCCAGGGCGAACTCCAGGAAGACGGCGCGCAGCCGCTCCTCGTCCACCGTCAGGCCGTGGGTGCGCTCGGCCTCGCGGGCCTTGCCGAACCAGGCGGCGGCGTAGGTCTGGTTGCCGTGGCCGAGGAAGATCCGGCCGACCTCCTCGCAGAAGGTCGGCAGGAAGTGCGGGACGGCCCGGCCGAGGCGGACGGCGAGCTCGTCGAAGCCGTCCTTGGCGGCACCGGGCTTGGAGGTGGCCTGGCGGGCGAGCCGCTCCATCTCCTTGACCAGGGCGAGCGCGTGGTGGCCGTTGGCCGGGTCGTGGACCAGTGCCCAGGCGGGGAAGCCGAGCGCCTCCTGTCGGACCTGGCCGACCTCGGCGGGCGCGGGCTCCGGCGCCAGGCCGAGGAAGTCGAGGGCGAGGTCCTCGGCCTGGCCGAGCGCGCCGGGGACCAGCCGGACGATCCGGCGGCCGTCGAGCGCGGGGTGGGTGTAGGTGCGGGCGGTGAGCACGTCGGCGGCGCTGTCGGGGCGGCCGGCGTCGGGCAGGGTGCCGGACGGGAGCACGGCCCCGGCGTCGAGCAGCTCCTCGGGCGTCGCGGTGCGGCCGGCGCCGGTGCTGTCCGGGCCGGTGGTGGTCGTGGTCAGGCCGGTGGTGGTCATTCGGCTTCCTCCCCCTGGATCGTGCGGCCGGCGTACAGGGCGGCGGCCATCCGCATGCCCTCGGACCAGGCGACCGGTCCGATCTCGGTGAGCGGCAGGGCCCTGCCGTCGGGGCCGGCCCAGCTGAGCGCGCCGGTCTCGCACGCGTCGTACTCGTAGTAGTCGCCGACCCAGACCCGGGCCTCGACGGTGCGGCCGCCCTCGGTGACCGACTGGACGGCGGAGCCTCCGCGGACCCGGCAGCCGAGCCGGTTGCAGCGCCCGACCAGCTCGCGCAGCTCCCGGTAGCGGCCGCCGGCATAGGTGGTGACCTCGGTGCCGGCCGGCGGCTCCGCGGGCCGGTGCCAGACCTCGCGGTAGAGCTGCTGGACGCGCTGGGACACACCGAGCTCGACGGCGAACTCGCGCAGCTCGTCGAGGTCCTGGAGCAGGACGGGGTGCGGTATCAGCACCTCACCGTCGGTGAGGCGCACGGTGTCGCCGTCGAGGTCGACCAGGCCGAGGCCGCGCTCGGCGTCGGCACCGCGCAGGAAGCCGGCGACGGAGCCGTCCGTGGCGGTGACCACGAGGTCCTTCAGGACGCCCTGCCAGGCCTCGTCCGGCCACACGGCGGTGAGCACGGCGGCGGGCACCGGCAGCGAGCGGACCATCCAGCGCTCGACGTCCTCCAGGCAGCCGCGCTCGTGCGCGGCCAGCCACTCGGCGAGCTGCTTGAGCTGGGTGACCACCGGGTCGTCACCGAGCTTCGACGGTACGGACTTGAGGTCGCGGCCCGCCGCGTTGCGGCACACCACCCTGCCCTCCCCGTCGAGCGCGACGCGATACCCTCCCGCGCCCGTTTCCACCCATGCCACGGCCGTACTCCTCCCACCTGGGAAACACCTGTCGATCGCCTGCTGACCAGCGATGCGAGGAACGTAGCGAGGCCCACTGACAACGCGACGGGCGGGGTGACCTGGGCCCTGACATGCAGAGTTCAAACCACTCGAACGAGTGATCGAAGAGGAGAAGAAAACGGGGCGGCTGCCGGAAGGCAGCCGCCCCGTCAGCCCAGCGGCGCCCGGGGAACGATGACCGGAGCGCCGTCGCCCGGCGCCGCGAGCACATGGCTGTCGATGTCGTACAGCGCCCGCACCAGCGGCGCGTCCACTACCTCGCGCGGCGGCCCGCAGGCCACCACCGCACCGTCCCGCAGCGCGACCAGCAGATCCGCGTAGCGGGCGGCCGCCGCGAGGTCGTGCAGCACCATGACCACCGTCCTCCCGCCCGCCGCGACCCGGCGGACCAGCTCCAGCACCTCCACCGCGTGCCCGAGGTCGAGCGCGCTGGTCGGCTCGTCGAGCAGGACCACCGGGGTGTCCTGGGCGAGCACCATGGCGAGCCAGCAGCGCTGGCGCTGCCCCCCGGAGAGCCGGTCGAGGCGGCGGTCGGCGAGGTCCTCGACGCCGGTGGCGCGCAGGGCCCCGGCGGTCAGCCGCTCGTCCTGCGCCGACCACTGGCGGAACAGCCCCTGGTGCGGGTGGCGACCGTAGCGGACGAGTCCGGTGACGGTGACGGCCTCCGGGGCCTGCGGGCTCTGCGGCAGCAGCGCGACCCGGTGGGCGGCCTGACGCGGGCGCAACCGCCACACGTCCTCGCCGCCGACCAGGACCCGCCCGGTGTCCGGCCGGTGCAGCCTCGCGACGGACCGCAGCAGGGTGGACTTCCCGCAGCCGTTCGGGCCGACCACCGCCACCACCCGCCCGGCCGGGACGGTGAGGTCGACGCCGCTGAGCACCGGCCGCCCCGGCCCGTAGCCGGCGCCGAGCCCCTGGACCGTCAACTCCATGGCAGTTCCCCCTGACCGGTGCGGGCTCAGTTGGCGCCGAGCGCCTTGACGATGTCGCCGATGACCACGTCGGCGGCGAGCGGGCCGCCCCGGGTGGACCAGACCGAGCCGTCCACGGTGACGGTGTGGTTGTTCTTCACCGCGCCCAGCTCCTTGTAGGCGGGCTTGGACTGGACCTCCTTGAGCGCGGCCTTGCCGTCGTCGGTCAGGGTGGACAGGAACAGCCAGTCGCCGTCGATCTCGCCCAGCTTCTCCAGGCTGAGCGCCGGGCTGTGCGCGTTGCCGTCCTTGTCCTGCGCGGCCGGGCGGGTCAGGCCCATGTCGAGGGCCACGCCACTGGCGAACTGCTTCTTCTCCATCCAGCTCGGGCCGGTGGGGTTCCAGCGCACGATGGAGACCGCGGCGCCCTTGTTCCCGGCGAGTTCGCCGCCCGCCTTGGCGGCCTTGGCCTCGTAGTCACCGATCACCCTGTTGGCCTGGTCGAGCTTGTTGACGGCGTTGCCGATGCCCCGGAAGGCGAGCTTCCAGTCGTCGGTGGGCGCCATGGTGACCAGCGTGGCGGGGGTGATCTCGCGCAGCTGCTTGAGCACCTGCTCGTCCTGCATGTCGCCGGCCAGGATCAGGTCGGGCTTGGCGGCGATCACCTTGTCCATCACGGGCTGGAGCAGGTTCCCGACCACCGGGACGCCCTGCACCTTGTCCTTGAGGTACGCGGGCGGCTCGGCCAGCCCCTGGCCGTTGGTGATGCCGACCGGCTTGACGCCGAGGGCGAGCACCGCGTCCAGGTCCTCCTGGGTGAGAGTGAGGATCCGCTTGGGCTCGGCGGGGACCTCGACGGCCTTGCCGGTGGCGTCCTTGACGGTCCGCTTGCCGCCGCCATCACCGCCGCCCGCCGCGTCCGCTGCCGGGGAGGCGGCCGTGGACGAGCCCGAGGAGGAGCCGGAGGAGCCGCAGCCGGTGAGCAGGAGCGCGGCCGCCCCGGTGACGGCCAGCGCCTGGGCCGCGCGGCGGCGGACGGGGCTGAGCGGGCGGCGGGCGAACGGCATGGGTGCCTCCGGGCAATGGTGGTACGGGAGTTGAGCGACGTCCGGGCAGCTCGGCACGGTGGAGGTGCCCCTCGGGACGGCTCGGTCATTAGGTTAGCCTTACCTTATGACATTGTCGCAAGCCGGCGCCCCCGAAGCGCCCCCCGCCACCGCGCCGGAGCCCCGACGGCCCGGGGGCCGCACGGAGGGCGCCCGCCCGACCTGGCCGGTCGTCACGGCGGCGGTGGTGCTCCTGCTCGCCCTGGCCGCGCTCTCCCTGTCGGTCGGCGCCGGCGAAGTCGGCCCCGGCCGGGTGCTGGACTACCTGCTGAACCGCGACGGCGCCCGCGCCGACGGCCGGCTCGCCCTGGTCGTCGGCGACCTGCGACTGCCGCGCACCCTCACCGCCCTGCTGGTCGGCGCCGCGCTCGGCGTCGCCGGGGCGCAGCTGCAGTCCGTCACCCGCAATCCGCTGGCCGAGACCGGCCTGCTCGGCGTCAACGCCGGTGCCTCGCTGGGCGTCGTGCTCGGCATCGCCGTACTCGGCGTGCAGACCTCCTTCGGCTACCTCGCCTTCGCCTTCGGCGGCGCGGTGCTCGCCAGCACCGTGGTGCTGCTGGTCGCGAGCAGCCGGGGCGGCGGCTCCCCGATGCGGCTGGTGCTCGCCGGCTCCGCCGTCGCGGTGATCTTCCGCGGGCTCACCGACGTGCTAATCGTCAACTCCCCCGAGGCGTACGAGCGGTACCGGGTGTGGGTGCTCGGCTCGCTGGCCGGAGTGGAGGGCTGGACCACGCTGCGCCAACTCGCCCCGGTGCTCGGCGCCGGGTTCCTGCTCGCCGCGCTCACCACCCGGCCGCTGACCGCGCTCGCCCTCGGCGACGACCTCGCCCGAGGCCTGGGCCACCGGCCAGGCGCCACCCGGGCCGCCGTCGGCTTCGCTGTCACCCTGCTGACCGCCTCGGCGGTCGCACTGGCCGGGCCGGTCGCCTTCCTCGGGCTGCTCTCCGGCTTCCTCGCCCGCACCGTCGCCGGCCCGCGGGTCGGCCGGCTCACCCTGCTCGCCGCACTGTTCGGCGCCACCGTTCTGACCGGTGCGGACGTGCTCGCCCGGGTGGTGGCCCGCCCCTTCGAGGCGCCGGTGTCGGTGATCGTCGCACTGATCGGCGCCCCGGCCCTGATCGCGATCGTCCGCTCCCGGCACTCCGCAGCCCTGGCGATGGCCGACCCCGCCGAGTCCGCACCCTCCGCGCGCCGGGGCGAACCCGACCCGCCCAAACCGGACTTGGCACTGCGGTACGGCGCGTGGTCGCTGCTGGTGCCGCGCCGGGCGCTGCTGGCCTCGCTCGGCCTGGCCGCCGCACTGCTGGCCGCCGTGGTGGTCTCGGCGCACGCCGGGCAGAGCGAACTCGACCTCGCCCGCACCTTCCGGGCGGTGTTCGGCTACGGCGACCGGCTGGACGTGCTGCTGGTGCAGAAGTTCCGGCTCGGCCGGATCGTCGCCGGGCTCGCCGCCGGGGCCGCCCTCGGCCTGGCCGGCTGCCTCACCCAGACCCTCGCCCGTAACCGTCTGGCCACGCCCGAACTGCTCGGCGTCAACGACGGCGCGACGGCCGCCGTGCTGATCTCCGCCGGCGTCGCGGGCACCTTCGGCGCCTGGTGGGCGGGACCGCTCGGCGCACTGGTCGCCGTCCTGGTCGTCACCCTGGCCTCCGGCGGGCTCGGCGCGCGCGGCTACCGGGTGCTGGTGGTCGGGCTCGCCATGTCTGCGCTCGCCTCGGCCGTCATCCAGGTCGCGATGGCCCGGCGCTCGCTCAACTCGGCCGGCTCGCTGTACATCTGGACCAACGGCAGCCTCAACGGGCGGGACCTCTCCGTCGCCACGCCCGTGCTGATCGGGCTGGCGGTGCTGGTGCCGCTCGCGCTGGTGGTGGCCCGGCGGCTGGCGGTGCTGCGCTTCGACGACAGCGTCGCCTCCGCGCTGGGCGTCGACCCGGGCCGGGTCCGGCTCGCCTGCCTGCTGCTGGCCGTCGCGCTGGCCGGGCTGGCAGTCGGCGTCTGCGGGCCGGTCGGCTTCGTGGCGCTGGCCGCACCGGTGATCGCCGGGCGGCTGGCCGGGCCCGCACGGGTGCCGGTGCTCGGCTCGGCGCTGACCGGCTCCCTGCTCGTCGTGCTCGCGGACGCCCTGGGGCGGGTGCTGTTCGCCGGGGTGGAGATCCCCGTCGGCATCGTCACCACCGTCCTCGGCGGACCCTTCCTGCTCTGGGTGCTGCTCGGCCGCAAGGGCAGCCCCGCGTGACCACTTCCGGAGACCCCATTGTGAAGACCCTGCTCGTCGTCGTCCCCGACCCCCACGACCCCGCCTACCGCCTGGTCACCTTCGCCCACCGGGACGACGGCTGCGACGGCGTGCTCGCGCTGCTGCACACCGTCACCGACAAGGACCGCCATGCCGGGGACCTGACGCCGCACCTGATGAAGCGTCAGATCGACGGAACGTGGTCGATCACCTACCGGCTGCGTGCGGACCACCGCGCCTCCTACCAGCTGTACCCGTTCCGCGGCGAGGCCCCCGGCACCACCCGCCCCGACTGGCTGCGCGTCCTCGACCACGCCCGCCCGGACCCGTACGACACCGAACCCCGGCTGCCCGCCCGCGACGGCCGTCACCCCTCCTCGGTGCTCAGCCTGCCCGCCGCGCCCGCGCAGCCGTACGTGCGGCGGCGCGACGGCGTGCCGCGCGGGCGGACACTCGCCCGTACGGTGGCCGGCCGGCGGGTGGACGTCCACCTCCCGGCCGGCCACCGCGCGGATGGCGGCCCGTACCCGGTCGTGGTGCTGCTGGACGGCGAGATGTGGGGCGAGGTGCTGTCCGTCGGCGACACCCTCGACAACCTGACGGCGGACGGCGCGATCCCGCCGACCGTCACCCTGTTGGTGCACACCACGGGCCCGCAGCGCCCGGACGACCTCAGCTGCAACCCGGCCTTCGTCGACCTCCTCGCCGACCGCCTCCTCCCGTGGGCCGGCGCGGAGTTCGGCGCGAGCGACGACCCGGCCGCCACCGTGATCGCCGGCCAGAGCGCGGGCGGCCTCACCGCCGCCTACGCCGCCTACCGCCGCCCGGAGCGCTTCGGCAACGCGCTGTCCCAGTCCGGTTCCTTCTGGTGGCCCGACGAGACCGAGTTCGACGCCGGCAGCGAATGGCTGACCCGCCGCTTCGCCGCCGAGGAACGCCGTCCGGCCCGCTTCTGGATCGAGGTCGGCCTCCAGGAGTGGATGCTCCTCGCCCAGAACCGCCACCTGCGCGACGTCCTGACGGCCCGCGGCTACGAGCTCGCCTACCGCGAGTTCAACGGCGGCCACGACTACGCCTGCTGGCGCGGCGGGCTGGCGGACGGGCTCGCTCACCTGCTGGGGTCACCCGGAGGGATGGTTTCGGACTGATTCGCATACCTCCGGGCCATTGGGTGCCTAACGTCGGGAGTCCATACCGGATGACCTTGGGGGGTCAGCGATGAACGCGTCCTCGTCCGCCACTCCGCCGCCGATGTCCTGGCTGTACTGCGGCAACCAGATCAAGCTGTGGCGGACCCGCGCCGGCGTCAGCCGGGAGACCTTGGCGGAGGAGGCCGGGTACAGCCTTGAGAGCCTGCGGTCGATGGAGGCTGGGCGGCGGAAGCCGTCCATGCACCTGTTGCAGGTGGCGGACGACATGTGCGACGCGAAGGGGATCCTGGCAGCCGGAGCGCAGTTCCTGAAGCCGGAGAAGTATCCGTCGTCCGCCGAGGACTATATGAAGTACGAAGCCGAGGCGGTGGCGCTCAACTGGTATGAGAACCACTTCTTTCCGGGTCTGCTGCAGACCGAAGAGACCGTGAGAACGCTCCTCGAATCCCACTGGCCGCCACTCGATGACGAGACGGTCGAAACGCGGGTCGCTGCAAGGTTGGAGCGCCAGGAGATGCTGAAGGTGCAGACCAAAGCCTTCAACTTCCTCATCGAGGAAGGTGTCCTACGACGGCCGCTCACGACCATCGAAGCCCACCACCGCCAGTTGCGCCACGTTCTGTCGGTCGGCGAGGCGCGCCACATCACGGTTCAAGTGGTTCCGTCCCGAGGAATCCACCCTGGCCTGAACGGGCAGTTCATCCTTCTGGAAACAGCCGAACATCAACGACTCGCGTATGAGGAGGGTCAGGCGATGGGAATGCTCCATGCAGACCCCGCCAGGGTGAGCATCCTCAGCCATCGCCATGAAATGATCCTCCGGCAGGCTCTCAGTCCCGAGGCCTCGGCCAAGCTGATCAGTGAGTCGCTGGAGGAGCTATGAACGATGCGTTGACCTGGTTCAAGTCCAGCTACAGCAACACCGAGGGCGGCGCCTGTGTCGAAGTCGCCGTCAGTCACGCCACCGTCCGTGTCCGGGACTCCAAAGACAAGAGCGGCCCCCAGCTCGCCTTCGCTCCCCAGGCTTGGGCCGACTTCGTCGAGTTCGCCCGGAACGCTTCTCCTTCGACCGGCTGACGCCGCCGCCGGCCCGTGCTAGCGTCCCCGGGGCGGCGCAGCGGCGCCGGCCCCGGACGAGACGTGCGCCGTACCCGGCCTGCCAAGACGACGCACTCTGGAGGCGTCATGTCCGCTGCCGGTACTCCCATCGCCCGTCCACTGGATGTGCGATGGATCCACGGTTCCCCGTCCGCGAAGCACAACACCGACCCGGACATCCAGGTCCACGAGTACGACGAGCACACCGTCATCCTGCGCCAGAACAAGGCGGTCCACTACGAGGCGCCGTTCCTGTTCCTGCTGTTCGGGACGGAACGGGCAGTGCTGATCGACACCGGGGCGACCGCCGAGGCCGCGTACTTCCCGCTGCGCGCGACGGTCGACGAGCTGGTGGAGAAGTGGCTCGCCCGCAACCCCCAGCACGGTCGCGACTATCCACTGCTGGTTCTGCACACCCACCCGCACGGCGATCACGTCGCCGGCGACGGTCAGTTCGCCGACCGGCCGGCGACCACCCTAGTCGGTGGGGAACTCGCCACGGCCTGGCCGTACTTCGGATTCGACCGGGACGAGGAGGCGGTGGCCCTGGTCGACCTCGGCGGCGGGCGGGTGCTGAAGTGTCTGGCCACCCCGGGACACCACGAGGCGTCGGTCACCTACTACGACCCGTGGACCGGGTTCCTGCTCACCGGCGACACCGTCTACCCGGGGCGGCTGTACATCAACGACTGGCCGGCCTTCGGGCGGACCATCGAGCGGCTGGTCGCCTTCGCCGAGAGCCACCCGGTGACGCACGTGCTCGGCTGCCACATCGAGATGACCCGCGAGCCGGGCGTCGACTACCCGATCCGCACCACCCACCAGCCCGAGGAGCCCCCGCTCCAGCTCACCCCGGCCCACCTGCACCGGATCCGGGCCGCCGTCGCCGAACTCGGCGACCGTCCGCGCCGCTACCCGCTGGACGACCTGATCCTCTGGCCGCACGATTGAGCCCGCGCAGGCCCGAGGCCGGTCAGCCCCGGTAGGGCACCAGTCGCGCCAGGTCCAGCTCGAAGTCGAACGGCGAGGGAATACGGATCTTCTCGCCGAACTCCCGCTCCGTCCTGGTGTGGTAGCGGTCGCGGTTGGGCTCGGAGAACAGCGTCACCGTCTTCTGCCGAGGGTCCACGATCAGGTACATCGGGAAGCCCATCCGTGGGTAGTCGCGGACCTTCCCGCTCCAGTCGTTGTCGGGGTTGGACGGCGAGACGACCTCGACCGCGATCAGTGCCAGGTCGGCAGGGATCTCGCGGCCCAGCTCGATGACGTCCTCGGGCAGGTAGGTGAGGTCGGGGTTGCGGACGGAGCCGATCTCGGGTGAGGAGAGGTCGCTGTTCCCGGTCGGGAAGTAGCCGGGAGGGCAGTTCGCCTCGAACTGGCGCTGGACGATCGCCAGGTTGAGCTGATGGATCGGCGACGGCGACGCCTGCATGACGATGATGTCGCCCGACAGCTCGGCCTTGAAGCCGTTCGGCAGACTGCGGCGGGCCTCTTCGAGCAGGCGGTGGTGCTCAGAGTTCATGCGCTCTCCTCTGGTGCTTCCGGCACGCTACCGCGGCCCGCGCCGTAGGCCCGGCGGATCGGTGGCGCGTGCGGGAGGGGTGGTCCGGGTGGGGCGTGTGGTGGTGACGGGGTCGGCCGGGTTCGTGGGGTCGTCGGTGGTGCGGCTGCTGCCGGAGGCCGGCCGCACGGTGCCCGATGTGCTGGCCGAAGCAACCGGACGGCACGGCTGGTCCGACGGTCGGATCGACCGTCAGAATGGCAAACATGTCGACTGATCGAACCGGCCGGATCCTCGGAGCCGTTCTCGGGCTCGTGTTCATCCAGACCGGCGCGGGCTACCTACCTGCGGCCGTCGAGGTGTCGCTGCGAATGATCTCGGTGGCCGCGTTCCTCGTGCTGCTCGGGGCTGGCAAGTGGTGGGGCGGCCGGGCGGCCCCGCTGGACCGCAGCGAGGGAAAGCCGAAGACCGTCGTCGGACAGAACATCCAGTACATCGCGAGCGCCGGGGGACTCGCGGTCACCCTTGGGATCACGGTGGTCAACCGGCTCCTGCACACGCCGCTGGCGACCATGCCGTGGATCGCCACCGTGGTGGGCGTCCAACTCTTCATCCCCGCTGCTCTCTGGCGACGTCCCTCGCTGTACGTCCTCGGCGGCGCGATTTCGCTGTTCGGGGTGGTCGGGCTGGTGCTGGCCTTCGGCGGTGCCTCGGAGGCCACCGTCGGTACGGTCGCCGAGGCCGTCCCGGGGGTGCTGCTGCTGGGCTCGGTGTGCTGGTCCGCCCGGCCGCAGAGCGCACCCGGGCGGACCACCACAACAGCCGCCTGAGGTTCAGTCCTCCGAGGGCGGGCCCGGGGCCTCGGCCGGGAGGCGGACGGCCAACAGAGCCCCGGCGGCGACCAGGGCGGCGGTGAGCCCGAGGGCGAGCCGGTACGGCCCGACACCCGAGCCGTCGCCGAGTGCGCCGATCAGCGCCGCCGTGGCGGCGATGCCGAGGGCGCCGCCGAGCGTGCGCAGGATGGTGAACAGGCCCATCGCGCGGCCCATCGCGGGCGGCGGGACGTCGGCGAAGCCGGCGATCTGGACAGTGAGCACGGCGGTGCCGAGGATCAGGCCGACGGCGAACATCAATGCCCTTACTGCCCAAGGGTTTTCGGCGAAGCCGAGGGCGGTGAGGACGAGTGCCGCCAGCAGCAGTCCGGGCAACGCGAGACGGCGCGGGCCAAGGCGGGGCAGCAGTCGGTCCACCACCTGCGAGGCTGCCATCAGGCCGATCGCCTCCGGGAAGACGCTCAGCCCGGCGTCCAGGGCCGAGGCGCCGCGCACCGCCTGGTAGAGCAGCGGCAGCACGAACAGCGCGCCCATCAGCCCCGCCGAGGTCAGCAGGGCGAGCCAACTCGCCGCGCCGAAGGTCCGGTCGGCGAGCAACCGCAGGTCCACCAGCGGTTCGGCGAACCGAAGTTGGTGCCGTACGGCGGCGCCGAGCAGGGCCAGTCCGAGCAGTCCGCCGAGGGCCACGCCCGGGGAGGTCCAGCCGTGCGCCGGGCCGAAGCCGAGGGCGTAGGTGAGCAGTCCGAGGCCGGGGGTGGCGAGCAGGAAGCCGGTGATGTCGAAGCGGCCGGCCGGGGGTTCTTCTTCCGTTCGCAGCGAGACCAGTCCGATCGCCACGGCGGCGACCCCGATCGGCACGTTGACCAGGAACAGCCAGTGCCAGGACAGGTGCTCGGTGAGGAAGCCGCCGAGCGGCGGCCCGAGGGCGGGCATCAGCGCGGTCGGGACGATCAGGATGCGGCCCAGGCCGGCCCGCTCGTGCGGGGCGAAGGCCCGGAACAGCAGGGTCATCCCGACCGGCGTGAGCAGCCCGCCGGCCACGCCCTGGACGGCCCGGGCCGCCGACAACGAGCCCAGGCCGGGCGCCGCCGCGCAGAGCGCGGAGGCGAGGGTGAAGGCGGCGAGCGAGCCGAGGAAGACCCGTTTGACGCCGTACCGGTCGCCGAGCCATCCGGCCACCGGCAGGCCGAGGGCGAGGCCGACCAGGAAGGCGGTCTCCACGGCGTTGGCCGCCTCGACGGGCCGGCCGAAGTCCTCGGCGATGCTGAACAGCGCCGGGTTGACGATGGTCGAGTCCAGGCCGTTCATGCACATCGCGGCCGTGTAGACGACCACCACCGCGGCGCGCCCCGCGAGCAGGGGGCGCGCCGGGGTCTGGACCGCCGGAGGGGTCACAGCGCGGTCCAGTGCGCGGTGATCCACTCCAGGGCGGCCGCTCGCCCGCACGGGCCGTGGGCGATGCTCCAGCCGGCCGGGACGGCGGCGAAGGCGGGCCACAGGGAGTGCTGTCCCTCGGAGTTGACGAGCGCCAGGAACGTACCGTCGGCGTCGAAGGGGTTGGCGGGGGCGTCACTCATGGGAGGACCTCTCCAGGTGGTCGGCGATCACGCTCGCGATGTGCGCGATCGGGGCGGGCAGGGTCATGTCCTTGTGGGAGCAGGCCACGTCGGTGTCGGCGATCCGGCCGGACACGTACGGCGCCCAGAGCCCGGGCACCAGGGCCTCGTCGATGGTGTCGACGGTGGCGCGGAAGAACAGCACGTCGCCGTCGAAGCGGTGGTGGTCGTAGCCGCGCACCAGGTGGTTGGTGTTGAGGTAGATCCGGTTCAGCGCGGCCACGGTGGCCTCGTCGAGTCCGGCGAGCGGGCTGCCCTCCCGGCGCAACAGCGCGGTGACGGCGCCGAGTTCGAGCGGGTGGCCGTCGAGGTCCGCGGGCCCGAATCCGCCCATGGTGAGCAGCGCCTCCAGCGCCTCGGCCTGGTCGGGGACGGGCAGTTCGCGGAAGCCCTCGGCGGGATAGGCGTCCAGGATCGCGAGCAACTCGACGCTCTGGCCGAGCTCCTGGAGCCGGACGGCTACCGCGTGCGCGATGATCCCGCCGGTGGACCAGCCGAGCAGCCGGTACGGGCCTTCGGGCTGGACCTCGCGCAGCCGGTCGGCGTAGTGCGCGGCCAGCTCCTCCAGCGTCGCGGGCAAGGGGAGTTCGGCTGTTGCGGCGCCGACGCCCTGGGCCTGGAGGCCGTAGATCGGCACCTCGTGGGGCAGGTTGCGGATCAGGCCGGTGTAGCACCAGCTGAGGCCGCCGGCCGGGTGGACGGCGAACAGCGGGCGCTGCCGGCCGGGGGCGACGGGCCTCAGCGGGAGCAGCACGTCCAGGGCGTCGGTGTCCGGCGCGCCCGCCGCGAGGGCGGCGTCCAGGGCGGCCACGGTGGGCGTCTGGAACAGTGCGCCGATGCCGACCTCCAGTCCGAGCACCTCGCGGATCCGCCCGGCGAGGCGCACGACCAGCAGCGAGTGCCCGCCGAGCGCGAAGAAGTCGTCCTCGACTCCGATCGCGGCCACGCCCAGCACCTCGGCGAACAGTTCGCACAGCTGCTGCTCGCGCGGGGTGCGCGGCGGGCGGTCGGCGCCCGCCGCGGGGGCCTCGGGGGCGGGCAGGGCGCGCCGGTCGAGCTTGCCGTTGGCGGTCAGCGGGAGGCGATCGAGCAGCACCACGGCGGAGGGCACCATGTGCGCGGGCAGTTCGGCGGCGGCGTGGGTGCGCAGCGCGTCCGGCACGGCGCCGGCGGCCACCGCGTAGCCCACCAGCCGCCTGTCCCCCGGTACGTCCTCCCGGACCACCACCGCGGCGTCGGCGACGGCCGGGTGGGCGGCCAGCACGGCCTCGATCTCGCCGAGTTCGATCCGGAAGCCGCGCAGCTTGACCTGCTGGTCGGCGCGGCCGAAGTACTCCAGCACGCCGTCGGTGCGGCGCCGGGCGAGGTCCCCGGAGCGGTACATCCGGGTGCCGCGCTCGCCGAACAGCTCGGCGTACGGGTCGGCGACGAAGCGGGTGGCGGTCAGCTCGGGACGGCCGAGGTAGCCGCGGGCCAGACCGGCCCCGGCCACGTACATCTCGCCGGTGACGCCGGGCGGGACGGGTTGGAGGTGCCGGTCGAGGACGTAGACCCGCAGGTCGGGGATGTTGACGCCGATGGTGCTGCTGCTCCCGGCGGCGGCGCTCGCCCGGTCGAGGGCGATGTACGAGACGTGCACGGTGGTCTCGGTGATGCCGTACATGTTGACCAGCGTGGGCGCGTCCTCGGCGTGCCGGTCGTACCAGTCGTCCAGCCGGGCGAGTTCGAGCGCCTCGCCGCCGAACACCACGTAGCGCAGGGAGAGTTCACTGCCGGGGTGGTCCCGGTCGGCGGCGCTGAGCTGGTAGAAGGCGGACGGCGTCTGGTTGAGCACGGTGACCCGCTCGCGGGCGAGCAGGTCCAGGAAGGCCGCCGGGTCGCGGCTGACCAGGTGCGGGACGACGACCAGCCGGCCGCCGTGCAGCAGGGCGCCCCACAGCTCCCAGACCGAGAAGTCGAAGGCGTAGGAGTGGAACAGCGTCCACACGTCCTCGGCGCCGAAGCCGAACCAGTGGTGGGTCGCGCCGAACAGCCGGACCACGTTGTGGTGGGTGACCGGCACGCCCTTGGGCCGGCCGGTGGAGCCGGAGGTGTAGATGACGTACGCGGTGTCCTCGGCGCTCAGCGGGCGGGTGCGCTCGTGCTGGGCCAGCGGGACGGCCGGGTGGCGCTCGGACTCCGGCCCGTCGACCAGGAGTCGGCGCACCTCGTGGGCGGGCAGCCGGGGCGCGGTGGCACGGTCGGTGAGCAGGGCCGCGGGGGCGGCGTCGGCCAGCATGTAGGCGAGGCGGTCGGCCGGGTAGTCGGGATCGAGCGGCAGGTACGCGGCGCCGGACTTGGCCACCGCCAGCAGGGCGACGACGAGTTCGAGCGAACGCGGCAGCGCGAGCGCGACGACGGTGCCGGGGCCGATGCCCTCGGCGGCCAGCAGCCGGGCCAGCCGGTCGGCCCGGGCGGCGAGTTCGGTGTAGTCGAGCTGCTCGTCCTGGTGACTGACCGCGATCGCGTGCGGGTTGGCGGCGGCGGCCGCCTCGAACAGCTCGGGCAGCGTCACGCTCGACTCGGAGGCGACGGGGGCGCCGTTCCACTCGACCAGGGCGCGCAGCCGCTCCTCCTCGCTGACCAGCGGCAGCCGGCCGATCGGGGTGTCGGGGGCGCTCGCGGCGGCGGTGAGCAGCCGGGTCAGGCGCTCCCCGAGGGCGGCCACGGTGGCGGCGTCGAACAGGTCGGTGCGGTACTCCAGGAAGCCGCCGATGCCGCCGCCGGGCAGCTCGCCGGCGTTGAGGGTGAGGTCGAACTTGGCGGTTCCGCTGGGGATCGCGGCGATCTCGGCGGTGAGGCCTCCGCCCAGGGCGATCCGCTCGTCCGGGCGGCTCTGCCAGGCGAGCATCACCTGGAACAGCGGGTGGCGGGCGAGCGAGCGGGCCGGGTTGAGTTCCTCGACCAGGCGGTCGAAGGGCAGGTCGGCGTGCTCGTGCGCGGCGAGCACGGTGGCGCGGACCCGGGCCAGCAGTTCGCGGAAGGTCGGGTCGCCGGAGGTGTCGGTGCGCAGCACCACCGAGTTGACGAAGTAGCCGACCAGGGCGGCGGTCTCCTCGTCGTCGCGGCCGGCCACCGGGGTGCCGACCGGGATGTCGGTGCCGGCGCCGTGCCGGGTGAGCAGGGCGGCGAGACCGGCCTGGACGGCCATGAAGACGGTGCTGTCCGCGGCCCGGGCGAGCCCGGCCAGGGCGGTGTGCGCCTCGGCGCCGAGGGCGAAGGGCACGGTGGCGCCCTGATGGCCCGCGACGGCCGGGCGGGGGCGGTCGAGGGGCAGCTCCAGCTGGTCGGGCAGTCCGACGAGCGCAGCACGCCAGTGCTCCGTCTGCCGGACGGCGAGCGGGCTGGGCGCGTCGGCGGTGCCGAGCCGCTCCCGCTGCCAGGCCGCGTGGTCGGCGAACTGGAGGGCATGCTGCGGCAGTTCGGGTTCCCGTCCGGCGGTCCTGGCGGTGTGGGCGGCGGCCAGGTCGCGCAGCAGCGGGGTGGTGGAGGCGCCGTCGCTCGCGATGTGGTGGAGCAGCAGGAGCAGGGTGTGCTGCTCCGCGCCGTCGGCGGGCCCTGCGGAGGATGCGGCGGGCCCGGCGATCCCGGTGAACAGTGTGGCGCGCAGCGGCGGTTCGGCGGCCAGGTCGAAGGCGTACCGGACAGCCTCGGCCAACTCGCCGGTCCCGTCGTGCAGTTCGACGGCCGACGGCGGCAGGATGCGCTGGTACGGAGTGCCGTCCGGTTCCTCCCCGTAGACGGTGCGCAGGACTTCGTGCCGGGCGACGAGGTCGCCGAGCGCGAGGGTGAGGGCGCGCCGGTCGAGCGGGCCGGTGAGGGTGAGCGCCAGCGGGATGTTGTAGGTGGGGCTGGGGCCTTCGAGGCGGTGCAGGAACCAGAGGCCGCGCTGGGCGGGCGAGAGCGGCATCCGCTCGGTGCGCGGTACCGGCACCGGGGCCGAGCGGCGCTCCTCGGCCTCCGCGGCCTCACCGCGGTCCGCACCGAGCAGGGCGGCGAGGCCCGCCGGGGTCGGCTGCCGGAACACGTCGGCGAAGCCGACCGGGGCGGCAAAGGTGTCGCGCAGCCGGGCGGCCAGGCGTCCGGCGAGCAGCGAGTGGCCGCCGAGGTCGAAGAAGGAGGCGTCCCGGCCGGGCGCCTGCGGCAGGCCGAGGACCTCGGCGAACAGGCCGCACACCAGCTCCTCCCGGGGCGTGGCCGCCGCCGTGCCTTCGGTGGCGACGGCCGGCTCGGGCAGGGCGCGGTGGTCGAGCTTGTCGTGGGCGGTGCGCGGCAGTTCGTCCAGCAGCAGGACGGCCGCCGGGACCATGTGCGAGGGCAGCCGGGCGGCGAGCGCGGCGCGCAGCCCGTCCGGGTCCGGCGCGCTGCCGCTCTCCGGGACGGCGTAGCCGAGCAGGCGCTTGCCCTGCGGGCCGGGGCGGGCGATCACCACGGCCTGGGCGACGCCGGGCAGTTCGGCGAGCACGGCGGCGATCTCGCCGGGTTCGACCCGGAAGCCGCGGATCTTCACCTGGTCGTCGGCCCGGCCGAGGAACTCCAGCACGCCGTCGGTGCGGCGCCGGGCGAGGTCGCCGGTGCGGTACATCCGGTCGCCGGGCGGGCCGAACGGGTCGGCGAGGAAGCGCTCGGCGGTGAGGTCGGGGCGGCCGAGGTAGCCGCGGGCCAGGCAGGCGCCGGCCACGTACAGCTCGCCGGTGACGCCGTCGGGCGCGGGGCGCAGCGAGCCGTCCAGGACGTAGGCGCGGGAGCCGCGCACCACCCGGCCGTGCGGGGCGCCGTCCGGGCCCGGGGTCCAGGCGTAGGCGTCGACGGTGGTCTCGGTCGGGCCGTAGAGGTCGACCGGGTGCAGGCCGGGGACGGCGGTCAGGCGCTGCCAGAGTGCGGGCGGGGTGGCCTCGCCGCCGACCACGAGGACGGACGGGCGGTGCCGGCCCTCGTCCAGGATGCCTTCGGCGAGCAGGACTTCGAGGTAGGAGGGGGTCAGATCGAGGTAGTCGATGCGCTCGCGGTCGAGGTGGGCGGCGAGTGCGGCCGGGTCGCGGTAGGTGGCGTCGTCCAGCAGGTGGAGCTCGTGGCCGTGGACCATCCAGAGCACCGGGTCCCAGGAGGCGTCGAAGGCGAACGAGGCACTGTGGGCGACGCGCAGCCGGTCCCGGCCGGTGCGGCGCACGGCGGGGCCGATGTGGTCCTCGCCGAGGCCGGCGTGCAGGTTGGCCAGCGAGGCGTGGGTGACCACCACGCCCTTGGGGCGGCCGGTGGAGCCCGAGGTGTGCAACACGTAGGCGGGCTGGTGCAGTTGGGGTGCGGGCGGGGCGGCATGGGGCTCACCGGCGGCTTCGGGCCGGCCGTCGGCCTGCTCCGGCCGGACGGTGGGCAGGCCGGCGGGCAGGTCGAGCCCGGCGAGGGCCTCGGCGGTGCCGATCGCACAGACCGGGCGGGCGTCGGCCAGCACGGCGGCCAGGCGCTGCGCCGGGTGGGCGAGGTCGAGGCAGACGCAGGCGCCGCCCGCCTTGAGGACCGCGAGCATCGCGACCAGGGTGTCGGTGCCGCGCGGCAGGGCAATCGCGACCGGTACGCCGGCCCGGACGCCGAGGGCGGTCAGCCGGTGGGCGAGCCGGTCGGCGGCGGCGTCGAGCTGCCGGTAGGTCAGCGCGGCCGGGCCGCAGCGGACGGCGACGGCGTCCGGGGTGCGGGCGGCCTGGGCGGCGAACAGCTCGGGCACGGTCCGCTCGACCGGGGGCTCGGTACGGCCTTCGGTGGCGTGGCGCAGGCCGTCCGGGTCGAGCAGGTCGATCCGGGCGATCGGCGTCCGCGCGTCGGTGAGCAGCAGGTCGGCCAAGGCGTCGAGGTAGCGCAGCAGGCCGTCGCGGTGGGCGGCCAGGGAGGCGGCGCCGTGGCGGGCCGGGTCGGCGTCGATGACCAGGCGCAGCGCGCCGTCCGGGCCGGGCGAGACGTTCAGGGCCAGGTCGTCGACCGGGCCGGCGGCGAGGTTGCGGACGGTGCCGGGCAGGCCGGCCAGGTCGAGGTCGCTCTCGAAGGCCTTGATGTTGACCATCGGGCCGAACAGGGCGCGGCGGTCGCCGGTGCGGGCGAGGTCGCGGCGCAGGTCCTCCAGCGGGTAGCGCTGGTGGCGGCGGACGGCGCGCAGCTCGCGGACCACGGCGCGCAGCAGTTCCCCGGCGCTGTCGGCGGGGCGGACGGCGAGGCGCAGCGGGAGCACGTTGGCGGCGGCGACGGGGGTGCGCAGGGCGGCCGGGCCGCGGCGGTTGGCGAGCGGCAGGCCGAGGACGACGTCCTGGGTTCCGGTCAGGCGGTGCAGGTAGCCGGCCGCGGCGGCGAGGAGCAGCTCGGCCCAGGTGGCGCGGACGGCGCCGGCGGCGCGCTCCAGGCGGTCGCGGGTGCCGGCGGGCAGGTCCGCGGTGAGGCGGATCGGTTCGCCGGACGCGGCGTCGGTGGCGCCGTTGTCGCCGTTGTCGCCGGCGACGGGCTCGGGGGTGCCCGGGAGGGTCGCCGGGGTGTCGGCGCCGGCCATCCGGGCGGACCAGTGGGCGCGGTCGGCCTCGTACTCCGCGCTCCCGCGGTACGCGGCCTCCTCGGCGGCGGCCTCGGCGAGTCCGGCGAAGGGGCTCGGGGCGGGTTCGGCACCGGTGGTACGGGCGGTGTAGAGGGCGGCGACCCGATCGCCGAGGAGGGTCAACGCGTAGGCGTCGACGGCGAGGTGGTGGATGCAGCGGTACCAGATCCAGCGACCCTCGGTGAGCCGGATGAGCGCATGGGTGAACAGCGGGCCCTCGGCAAGGTCGGCCGGGCGGGCGAGGTCGGCGCGCATCCAGGCCTCGGCCTCGGCGGCCGGGTCGGCGGCGGCGCGCAGGTCGAGGCGGTGCAGCGGCCAGCTGCGGCCGGGGCGCAGCCGCTGGCGGGGCGTGCCGTCCGGGCCGGTGACGACGACGGCGCCCAGCGCCTGCGCCTCGTCCACCGCCTGCCGCAGTGCCTGCTCGAACCGGTCCTCGTCGAGCGGGCCGGTGATCTCGACGGCGTCACCGGTGTTGTAGACCGGGCTCGCGGGGTCGAGGGCCTGGGCGTACCAGATGGCGGCCTGGGCGGCGAGCAGGGGGATGTCGGCGGTCTGGCTGTCGGCGATCTGGGTTTCGACGGCAGGCATGGGGTGGAGAGCTCCTCGGGGATCCGGAACGCCTTACTTAGGTTAGCCTAATCTAACTTCATATGATCTGGTCAACGGCCCCGCAGGGCCGGGACCCTGACAATCCGGAGACGCCGCCCATGCCCCCGACCGAGCCCCCGACCGAGCCCCCGACCGAGCCCGTGACTGAGCCCCTGGCCGAACCGCCGACCACGCGTCTCGCCGACGCCAAGCAGGCCCTGCGCGACCGCGTCCACGCACACCGGTCCGAGCTGCTCGCACTCAGCCGCCGCATCCACGCCCACCCCGAGACCGCCTTCGAGGAGCACCTCGCGGCCGCCTGGTGCGCCGAACTGCTGCGCGCACACGGCTACTCGGTCACCGCACCGGCCCACGGCCTGGCCACCGCGTTCGACGCGCGCCTCGGCAGCGGACCGGTCACCGTCGCGCTGGTCTGCGAGTACGACGCGCTGCCCGGGCTCGGCCACGCCTGCGGGCACAACCTGATCGCCGCCGCCGGGATCGGCGCGGCGCTCGGGCTCGCCCCGTTCGCGGACCGACTCGGGCTCACCGTACGGGTGATCGGCGCGCCGGCCGAGGAGCGCGGGGCGGGCAAGGCGCTGCTGCTGGAGGCCGGGGCGTTCGGTGGGGTGGACGCGGCGATGATGGTCCACCCCTGCCCCGTCGAGGTCGCCGACTTCCACTCCTTCGCGCTCGGCACGCTGTCCGTCCGCTACACCGGGCACGCCGCCCACCCGAGCCTCGACCCGCACCGGGGGCGCAACGCCGCCGACGCGCTCACCGTCGCCCAGGTCGCGATCGGGCTGCTGCGCCAACAACTCCCGCCGCAGTGGCGGGTGCACGGCATCACCACGGCGGCCGGGACGGCGCCGAACCTGATCCCGGACAGCGCGAGCGCCGAGTACGAGATCCGGGCCTCGGTGGCCGAGGACCTCGCCGAACTGCGCTCCCGGGTCGAGGACTGCTTCCGCGCCGGGGCGCTCGCCACCGGCTGCGAGGTGGAGCTGACCCGGCCCGAACCGGACTACCTGGACATGCGCTCCGACCCCCGGCTGCTGGCGCTGTGGCGGGCCAACGCGGCGGCGCTCGGCCGGCCGGAGCCGGTCGAGCGCGGGCCCTTCGCCTGTACGGACATGGGGAACGTGTCGCATGCGGTGCCGTCGATCCATCCGGTGCTGGACATCACCGGCGGCGCCTGCGCCCCGCACGAGGCGGCGTTCGCCGAGGCGGCGCTGGGCGCGGAGGCGGAGCGGGCGGTGCTGGACGGCGCGGTGGCGATGGCCTGGACGGCGGCGGACCTGGCTGCAAGTCGGGTGGCAGGTCGGGTGTCGGACCTCGCGGCGGCTCCAGCGGCTACGGCGGCCACCGCAGCCACGAACGAATGACAGCCGACAACTTTCAGCGAACAGACAACGAAATCTGTTCGCTGAAAGTTGTCGGCTGAAAGCCGTCCGCTCCCCCTCACCCGCCGAGCAACACCACCGGTGCCACCCGCACCGCCGTGACCCCCAGCTCCCGCACCAGTGTCCCGACCTCGCTCTCCTGCCACGGGTCGGCGAGCACCACGGCGGCGCCCGTCCGCAGCGGCCACAGGTACTCCCAGAGCGGCAGGCCCAGCTGCAGCACCCGGTCACCCGGCCCGAGCGGATGGGCCGCCTGGAGCTCGCGCACCCGACGGTCCGCCTCGGCGTGGGTGAGCCGGACGGCGCTCGGACGCCCGCCCGGGCCGTCGCCGACGCAGAGCAGGTGCTGCGGGGTCAGCGCCCGGGGCGGGTCGGTGGGCAGTTCGCCGTCCGTCTCCAGACCGGCCAGCGCCCCCGGCACCCCCTCCCCCAGCACGCAGACCGGAGCGTTCTCCGCGCGCAGCCGGTCCCGCCGACCGGGCGCGTCCGCCGGGTCCAGCGCCAGGAACGCCGCCCCCGACTTCGCCACCGCCAGCAGCGCCGTCAGCAGCTCCTCCGGACGCCGGACTGCCGCCAGGCCGACCACCGCGCCCGGGCGGGCCCCGCGGGCGGCCAGAGCGCGCGCCAGCCGGTTGGCCGAGGCGTTCAACTCGCGGTAGCTGACGGTCCCCCCACCCGCGAGCACCAGCGCCGGCGCGTCCGGCGTCCGGGCCGCCTGCGCCTCGACCGGCCCCACCGCGGTGGTCGCCGGGTACTTCACCGCACGGCGGGGCAGCCAAGGCAGCTCGGGCGGCGCAGCCGCGACGTCCTCCCGAACAGCCTCCTGAACGGCCCCTCGAAGCCCCACCGCCGTCACGCCGCACCCAGCAGTTCGGCCCAGGCCTCGATCGCCGGGCGCTCCGCGAGGTCGACGAACGCCACCTCGGCCCCCTCCTCGCGCCAACGCGCGGCGAGGGTCATCAGCCGGATGGAGTCCAGCCCCCAGTCGACCAGGTTCTCGTCCAGCGGGATCTCCGCCGGGTCCTCGCCGAGCAGGTCGGCGACCTCGGCCCGGATCCGCTCCACCGTGAAGCCCGCACCCGTCACTTTCCGCCCACCCCTTCGAGTTCCACGAGGTCCGAAACCCCCGGGACGCCCGAGGCGGCCGGCTCCGCGACCGGCCCCAGCGCCCCGAGCACGGCCTGCGCCGTGGTGACCACCCCGCAGCGTCCGGCCACCCAGGCCAGCGCGCCACGGTGCTCGGCCGGGCCGAAGTCGGCGACCGCGTCGGCCACCACGAAGGCCTGCACGTCCCGCATCCAGGCGTCGCAGGCGGTGGCCTGCACCCCGATGTGTGCGTACACGCCGGTGATCACCAGCTGGTCCCGCCCCTGCTCGCGCAGCAGCTGCTCCAACTCGGTGCGCACGAAGGCGCTGTACTTCCACTTGGTGAGCACCGTGTCGCCCGGCGCCGGGGCGACGGCCTCGGCGATCGCGGTGGCCCGCGGGTCGTCCGGGATGCCCGGGCCCCAGAAGTCCTGCTGCAGCCCGCGTTCGGCCGGGCTCTGTCCGCCGAGCTGCGCCGAGTACACGACGGGGACGCCGGTGGCGCCCGCCGCCCTGGCCAACGCCGCGACGTTGCCGAGGAGTTCGGGCACCGGAGCGGCCTCGGCGTCGAAGGCGTCCAGGAAGTGGTTCTGCAGGTCGTGCACCAGCAGGACGGCACGCGCCGGGTCCACCGTCCAGGCGACCCGGTTGACGGGCAGTTCCTCGGCGGCGGGCATGGGATAGCGGGGAATGCGGGGCAGGCCCACGGTGGTGTTCCTCAAAATCGGTCCGGAAGCCGGATGCGGACGGGAAGGGATCAGCCGGCGGTCAGCGAGGCCGCGATCGCGGCGCGCAGGTCCTTCTTGCTGACCTTCCCGATCCCGGTGGCCGGGAAGGCCTCGACGAACTCGACCCGGTCCGGCACCTTGTACTCGGCGAGTCCGCGCTGCCGCACGAACCGCTTCAACTCGATGCCCTTCGGGGGCTTTTCACGGTGATCGGCGCGCAGCACCACGTACGCGCAGGTACGCTCGCCCAGGTACGGGTCGGGCATCGACACCACCGCCGCGTCGTGCACCGCGGGGTGCGCGAGCAGGTGGTTCTCGATCTCCTCGGCGGCGACCTTCTCGCCGCCCCGGTTGATCTGGTCCTTGGCCCGCCCCTCGACCACCAGGTGGCCGGTCGGGGTGCGCCGGACCAGGTCCCCGGTGCGGTAGAACCCGTCCGCGGTGAAGGAGTCGGCGTTGTGCGCGGGCGCGTTCCAGTAGCCGCGGATGGTGTACGGGCCGCGCGTGAGCAGGTGGCCGGTGGCGCCGTCGGGCAGGTCGCGGTCCTGGTCGTCCACCACCCGGACCTCGTCGTCCGGCGAGATCGGCCGGCCCTGGGTGGTGGTGACCAGATCCTCCGGGTCTTCCAGCCGGGTGTAGTTGACCAGCCCCTCGGCCATCCCGAACACCTGCTGGAGGGTGCAGCCGAGCACCGGCCGCACCCTCCGGGCCGCCTCCTCGCTGAACTTGGCGCCGCCGACGAGCAGCACCTCCAGGCTCTCGTAGCCGCGGGCGCCGCGCTCGGCCGCGTCCAGCCAGAGCAGTGCGAGCGGCGGCACCAGCCCGGTGATGGTCACACCCTCGCGCTCGATCAGCGGGAAGGCCGTCTCCGGGGCGGGCTGCGGGCAGAGCACCACCCGGCCGCCGGCGTACAGCGTGCCGAGCGAACCCGGCGAGCTGAGCGGGAAGTTGTGGGCGGCGGGCAGCACGCACAGGTAGACGCTGTCCGGGTCCTGCCCGCACAGCTCGACCGAGCCGCGCAGCGAGTAGATGTAGTCGTCGTGGGTGCGCGGAATCAGCTTCGGCACACCGGTGCTGCCGCCGGAGAGCTGGAGGAAGGCGACGTCCCCGGGGCCGGGCTCGCCGCCGAAGGCCTCCGGGCCGGGCCCGTCGCAGGGCACGTCCGCGAGCCGGACGTGCTCCCCCGGGTCCTCGCCGGCCACCAGCACCAGCCGCAACGCGGGGTTCTCCGCCCTTACCCGGCCGGCGAGTTCGCGGTAGTCGTAGCCGCCCTCGACGGCCGGCATCACGTACGCCGCCGCCTCGGTGAAGGAGCAGAAGTACCCGATCTCGGCGTACCGGTGGGCGGGCAGCGCGAAGACCGGCAGCGCGCCGATCCGGAACAGCCCGAAGATGACCTCGAAGAACTCGGCGGCGTTGGGCAGTTGGACCACCACCCGGTCCCCGGGCCGAATGCCCCGGGCGAGCAGTCCGGCGGCCATCCGGTCGGCCCGGCGGTCGAGTTCGACGTACGTCCAGCGCCGTTCCGCCGCCGCCACCGAGTGGCCGCCGGGGTCGACGACGGCGATCCGCTCGCCGTGCGTGGCGGCGCGCTCGCGCAGCATCCGCCCGAAGGTCTCGCCGCGCCAGTGGCCGGCGGCCCGGTAGCGCTCGGCGAACTCGGCAGGGTACGGGATGAACCCGTCCAGCGGTGTCACCGGGCCACCCCCGCGGCGTCCAGGAAGGTGCGGAACTTGGCGCTGGTCTCGGCGAGTTCGGCCTCCGGCCGGGACTGCTCGACCACGCCCGCGCCGGCGTACACCCGCAGCGTCCGCTCCTTCGCCTCGGCGCAGCGGATGGTGACCACCCACTCGCCGTCGCCGGTCGCGTCCTCCCAGCCGACCATGCCGGTGTAGAGGCCGCGGTCGAAGGGCTCGACCTCGCCGATCACCCGGCGCGCGACGTCCGTCGGCGTGCCGCAGACCGCCGGGGTGGGGTGCAGCGCGCAGGCCAGTTCCAGTGCGGAGACCGCAGGGTTGGCCAGCTCGCCGCGGATCGTGGTGGCCAGGTGCCACATCGCGGCCGTCCGGACCAGGGTGGGCCGTTCGGGTACCTCCAGGGCACGGCAGTACGGCGCCAGCGCCTCGCGGATGGCGTCCACCACGACGGCGTGCTCGTGCAGGTCCTTGGGCGACTCCAGCAGCGCGGCGGCGCGCCGGACGTCCTCGCCGAGGTCCTCGCTGCGCGGCACCGAGCCGGCCAGCGGGTTGGCCAGCACGGCCCTTCCCCGTCGGGAGAGCAGGAGTTCGGGGCTGGCGCCGATCAGGGTGCGGCCGCCGCCTGCCGGGACGGCGAAGGTGTAACCGCCCGGGTCGCGCCGGGCCAGCCGCTGCAGGACGGCGGGCAGGTCGAGCGGCTCGGCGGCGCTCAGCTCCAGCGTCCGGGCCAGCACCACCTTGCTCAACTCCCCGCCGCGCAGCCGCTCGACGGCCGCCGCGACGCCCGCGCCGTACGCCTCCGGCGCGGGTACCGGGTCGATCCGCCAGTCGATCCGCTCGGCCGACGGCGCGGGCAGGGCGATCAGCGGGTCGTCGCGCAGCGCACCGGCGGTGCGGACCCGGGCGGGGACGGCGAGTTCGACCCGGCAGTCCCGGTCGAACGCCACCGCGCCGACCACCAGCGGCCGTTCGACCCCGGCCCGGCCCGCCTCGGCCAGCGCCTCGGTGACCCGCACCGGCAGCGGCCGCCCGTCCTGCGGCACCCGGGCGTGCACACCGGAGCCGAGCAGGGTGCGGGTCGGCGAGGCGAAGAACGCCTCGTCGGAACCGGCCCGGTACTGGCCGAGCAGTCCGCTGGCCGCGCCGATGACGGCGTGGTCCGGGCCGTCGGCGAGGGAGGCCGCCGGGGCGTCGGGCCCGGCGGGTATCGGCCCGGCAGGGGCGTGGTGCACCGTGGTCACGGCGGTTTCTCCAGTCTGGGACGGTTCTACGGGAGGACGAGGAGGCGGGGCGGGCGGAGCACCGCTCGGCTCCGCTCAGGCGCGCAGGGTCGCGCCGCCGTCGACGTACAGGTCGTGCATGGTGATGTGCCGCGCCCGGTCGGAGGCCAGGAACACCACCGCCTCCGCGATGTCGGCGGGCGCGGCGATCCGCCCGAGCGGGATGCCGACCCGCCAGGCGGCCGGGTCACCCTCGATCACCCGGCGCTCGGCCGCCTCGGCGTCCTCGCCCCACAGCGCGCGCTGCATCTCGGTGTCGGTCGAGCCGGGCGACACCACGTTGCACCGCACCCCGGACCGGGCGAGTTCCAGCCCCAGACAGCGGGTGAACATGGTGGCCGCCGCCTTGGACGCCGCATAGGCGGCCATCCCGGCCCGCGGCACCCCGGCGGCGTTGGATCCGACGGTCACGATCGCGCCGCGTCCGCGGGCCGCCATCCGACGGCCGACGGCGCGGCTGGTGTGGAAGACGCCGGTGGTGTTGACGGCGAAGGTGTCCGCCCAGTCCCCGTCGGCGAGTTCGACGACCGGAGCGGTGCGCAGGATCCCCGCGACGTTCACCAGCGTGCCGATCGGCCCGAGCTGACGTTCGGTCAATTCCACGGCTCCGTCCACGGCCTGGGCGTCGGAGACGTCCAGCACGTACGGACGCACGGACGGCACCTCGGCCACCAGGGCGTCGAGCCTGCCGGCATCGCGGTCCACGGCCGCGACGACGGCACCCTCGGCCACCAGCGCCCGCACCACGGCCGCGCCGATGCCCTGCCCGGCCCCGGTGACCATCGCGACGACACCGGCGAATTCGGACTGCTGCTGCACAGGACATCCCCTCCGACCAGCAAGATTAGGTAAGGCTAACCTAACACAGCCGTTCGCCCGCGCCGAGAGCCTGTGCGAACGTCAACTCGCGTCGGGGGCCCTGCGGTGGACGCCCCGCGCCGGATGCGTGCCCGGACACGACGAGGCCGCCCGGCCCCGGATGTGGGGCGGGCGGCCTCGGTGTCCCGCTGTGGTCGTCTCGCGGGTTTCTACGGCAGGCGGCTCGCGACGACCAGGTCGAAGCCGTCGTGGCCTTCGACGTCGAGGTGCCGCGCGCGGTGCAGGCCGGCGCGCAGGGCGACGCGCCGGGAGGACGCAGGCGATCGGCGGGAGGTCGGCGGGAGGTCGGGGGCCTGGGCGGCCGCCCGGACGGTGGCGGCGGTGGCGGCCCCGGCGGGGCGCTGCGGAGAGAGCCGGTCGGTCGCCAGTTCCTCGTGCCCGCCCGTGGCGGGCGCCCTAGTGTGGTGCGGCAGGGGCCGTCGAAGCCTTCGCGGGCGCCGTCGGCGCCTTGGCGGGAGGCGTGGAGACGGGAGCGGTGGGGGCGGTCGGAGCCGAGGCAGGGGCCGCCGCGCCGGGAGCGGCCGGTGCCGGGGAGAGGCCGGTGCAGCCGCGCAGGCCGTCGCGGCGCTTGAGGGCGGCCTCGGCGGTGGCACCGGTGACCGGCTCCGGGATGCCCTTGTCGTCGATGGTGGCCGGGGTGAAGGCCTCGCCGGCCACCTTGCCGTCGGCGGTGAGGGTGAGGGTGGTGACGCCGGTCTCGTTGGAGTTGGCGTAGTTGGAGGTGCCGTACCAGAGGAAGTTGCCGAAGCCGTACCCGATGTAGGTGTTGCCGAGCATGCCCGAGCCGACCATGGTGTGCGCGTGGGTGCCGACCACGGCGGTGGCGCCGGCGGTGGCGAGCTTCTTGGCGATGGTGGTCTGCGGACCGGTCGGGCAGGCCTTGCCCTCGTCGCCCCAGTGCAGGTAGACGAGCACCACCGGGGCCTGCTGCTTCGCCGTCTCCACCGCTTTGACCAGCGCCGGGACGTCCAGCGCCGAGGCGATGCCAGGCTTGTTGGCGCCGGCCCGCCACTTCTGGTTGGTGATGTCCTCGACCTGGCTGGCGGCGACCACGGCGACCTTCACCCCGCGCACGGTGGTGACGTACGGCGCGTACGCCTCCTTGGCGTTGCGCCCGACGCCGACCACCGGGATCGGCGAGGAGTCCTTGGCGGCGAGGGTGTCGGTGAGGCCGTCGGCGCCGAAGTCCACGGCGTGGTTGTTGGCCATCGAGACGACGTCGACGCCCGAGTCCTTGAGCACCGACAGCGCCTTGGGCGAGGTGCGGAAGGTGTACGTCTTCGGCTCCGGGGCGCCGCGCCCGGTGATCGCGGTCTCCAGGTTGAGGACGGACAGGTCGGCGTCGGCGAGGGTGCGGGCGATCGGGCCGAGCGCCGGCTCGGGCGGCTGGACGGCCAGCCGGGCCTCGGTGCGGCCCTCGAAGTGGACGTCCCCGGCAAAGGCGACGGTGATGGTGCCGTCGGGCCGGGGCGGGGCGCTCTTGCCCGGGGCCGTGCCGGAGGGCGAGCCGTCCGGCGCCGAGGACGCGCTCGGCGGGACGGGGGCGGCGGAGGCCGGGGCCGGGTCGGGGTCGTCCGGCCCGCAGGCGGCGACAGCGGTCATTCCGACGAACAGCGCGACGGTGGCCGCGAAACGGCGCATGAGTGGATCCCCCCGAGGATGATGCAAGCGCGGTCAGCCTACGCCACCGAATCACCACCACCTGGACCCGAGCCCGCAACATTCCGGCCACAAAGGGCACCGGTGGGCCCTGCCCGGGCGGCGGCGGCCGCTCCCCGGACGGCCCCCTGGCCCACCCGTCCCCATCGCCCTGCCCGACCCGGCCACCGCGTCCCTGGCGCGAAGGCAGGAGCGGCGCGCAGCGTGGTGTACAGGGGCGAGTTCCGTGCCGTAGGCCGGGAGGTGTGACGTGATGGGCAGCAATCAGCCCTCCCCCGTGGGCGGTGGTCAGGCCTCCCCCGTGGGCGGCAGCCGGCCCTCCCCGACCCGGGCACGCCGGATCGTGGTCGGCATCGACGGCTCCGAGCCGTCGAAGGCGGCCCTGCACTGGGCGGTCGGCCAGGCCGTGCTGACCGGGGCGACGGTGCACGCGGTGGCGGCCTGGGAGTACCCCTCGTTGTACGGGTGGTTCGCGCCGATGGTGGACGACGGTTTCGAGCAGACCGCCCGCCGCACGCTGAGCGCCGAGATCAACGAGGTCCTCGGCCCGGACCGCCCGGTGGAGGTCCGGGAGAGCCTGGTGCTCGGCCACGCCGCCGAGGTGCTGCTGGAGGCGGCCGAGGGGGCCGACCTGCTGGTGCTGGGCAGCCGGGGCCGGGGCACCTTCGCCCGGGCGCTGCTCGGTTCGGTGTCCACCCGCTGCGCGGTGCACGGGGTCTGCCCGGTGGTGATCGTCCGCGCCGACGGGACGGTCGCCGCCCCGCCACAGGCCGTGGCCGCCGGCGTCGAACAGCAGGCCCGCGGCGCCGTGCGTACCAAGGACTGGCAGCTCAGCCTGCACGTGGTCGAGGACGCGGACACCACCCGGGTGCACGCTGTGCTGGACGCCGACGGCAACGTGCTGCACAGCGACACCCGCTCCCGCCGCAATCCCCGCGACGCACCGGCCCCGGAGGTCGGCGACGATTTCGCGGTCGGCCGTGCCCTGGTGGACCTCGGCCATCAGCTGCTGCGCGCCGGCGTCCACGGCGCCACCCGGCCCACCGAGGAGTGAGCGACCACCCACCCGCGGGTGAGCACCGGGCCGCAGGATGAGCGCCGACCGGTCGGGTACGCCATGCTGGATCACCGCTGAACCGCCGCACCGCCCCTCCCGTGCCCCGACCGGAAGAGCCGCATCCCGCCATGGACACCGACCCGGCCCCCGAAAGCCCGGCCTCCGAACGCACCCCGACCCCGGACTTCACCCCCGCTCCCGAACGCACCCCGACCCCGGACCCCACCGCCGCTCCCGAACGCACCCGGGCCCCGGACTTCACCCCCGCCGAGCGCGCCCGGGGCCGTGCGCTGCGCCGCGCCCAGCTGCCGTGGGCGCTGGGCGGCCGGCTGGCGGGCATGGCGCTGACCCTGCTGCTCGGCCTCACCCCGGCCGGTGCCGCCCTGGTGACCGTCACCGGCGGCTGGTTCGGCGGCTCCCGGACGGCCGGGGTGCTGGCCGGCGCGACGGCCCTGGTACTGCTCGGCAATGCGCTGCAACTGCCGTTCGGCGCCGGGGTGCGGACGGTCCGGGCCCGGTACGGGCTGGTGACGCAGGGCTGGGCCGGCTGGGCGCTGGACGCCGTACGCGGCCTCGCGCTCACCCTCGTCCTCGTCCTCCCGCTCGTGCTCGGGCTGTTCGCGCTGACCACGTGGTCGCCGCAGCACTGGTGGCTGCCGGCGGCGGGCGCGGCGGCACTGCTGACGGCGGCGCTCTCCTTCCTCCACCCGTTGCTGATCGAGCCGGTGTTCAACCGCTTCTCCCCGATGCCCCCGGGAGCGCTGCGCGCCGCGCTGCTGGCACTGGCCGAGCGGGACGGCGTCCGGGTGCGGGACGTCCTGGTGGCGGACGCCTCCCGCCGCACCACCGCGCTCAACGCGTACGTCTCCGGGTTCGGGGCGACCCGCCGGATCGTCGCGTACGACACGCTGCTGACCACCGCCGAACCGCGCGAGGTGGAGCTGGTGGTCGCACACGAGCTGGGGCACGTCAAGCACCGGGACGTGCCGGTCGGCACCGTGCTGGGCGCGGTCGGCGCGACCGTCGCGGTGGCCGTCCTCGGCCTGCTCGCCGCCCGGCAACCGCTGCTGGACGCCGCCGGGGCGACCAGCCCGGCGGACCCTCGGGCGCTGCCGCTGCTGGCGGCGCTCGCGGCGCTGCTGGGCGCGCTGTCGGGGCCGCCGCAGTGCGCGGTGAGCCGCCGGATCGAGGCCAGGGCGGACCGGCACGCGCTCGAACTGACCGGGGACGTCGAGCAGTTCGTGGCCATGCAGCGCAGACTGGCCGTGGCGAACGTCTCCGATGTCGACCCGCCGAGGGCGCTTGAGCTACTGTTCGCCACTCACCCGAGCGCGACCAGCCGGATCGCCGCTGCCCGCGCCTGGCAGGCCGCACCGGAGCAGCGGTCGCCGGAGCGGCGCGCAACCCCGGGCGGATCCGTTGTATAGTGCAACAAATATCGAGGAGATAGGAACGCCGTGCCCGGCCGTCAGTCGTCCATCGAGACCATCCAGCGCGAGCTGACCGCCTTCGCCCGCCGTGCCCGGCACAAGGCCTCCCAGCTGCACCCCGACCTGTCCCTGGTCACCTACAGCATCCTCGACCTGATCACCGAGCGCGGCGGCTGCCGGGCCGCCGACGTGGCCGCGTACTTCATGCTCGACAAGTCCACCGTCAGCCGTCAGGTCACCGCCCTGGAGAAGCTCGGCCTGCTGGCCCGCGAGACCGACCCGGACGACCAGCGCGGCCAGATCCTGCGTGCCACCGAGGCCGGGCTCACCCTGCTGCGGGACGCCAACGAGCAGCGCCGGCTCTCCTTCACCGCGCGCTTCACCGACTGGTCGGACGAGGACGTCGCCCGCTTCGCCGACTACCTGGCCCGCTACGGCCAGGAGGGCTGACGGCGGCCCGCAGGACAGCCCGGCGCAGCGCCTCCGGGTGCGCTCCGCCACCTTCACGGTGTACAGAGGAGGAGTGCCCCTCCGGCAGCGTCCCGATGCGCCGCACCCACCGCCCGCGCCGCGTCCCCCCGATCGCCGCCGCGCCTGGCGGCCGGACCGCCGGGTGCTGACGGCGCTCACGCTCGCGCTGATCGTGCTGATCACCGTGGTCGACGTCCTCTCCCCGCCGGATGTCCACCTCGGCCCGCTGCTGATCGTCGCCCCCGCCCTCACCGCCTCCTTCGCCGGACCCCGGGCCACCGCCGGTGTCGCCGCGCTCGCGTTCGCCGCACTGAGCGTCATCGGCGCCGTCCGCGAAAATCTGACCAGCACCAACATCGAGACCCAGCTGTGCGCACAACTGGTCGTCTCGGTGCTGATCGTCGGCCTGCGGGTGCTGCGCGAGCGACACGAGCGCGAACTGGCCCGGGTGCGCTCGGTGTCCGAGGCGGCCCAGCGGGTGCTGCTGCGCCCGCTGCCGGAGCGGATCGGACCACTGCACCTGGCCTCCGTCTACCTGGCCGCCGAGGCCGAGGCGCAGGTCGGCGGCGACCTGTACGCGGCCGCCCGCACCACCACCGGCACCCGGCTCCTGGTCGGCGACGTGCGCGGCAAGGGCCTGTCCTCGCTCGGCGACGCGGCCCTGCTGCTCGGCGCCTTCCGCGCCGCCGCCCACCTGCACGCCGAGCTGCCCGACCTGGCGGCCTACCTGGATGGCAGCGTCAGCTGGGACCTCGCCCAGCTCGCCGAACAGTCCCGGCGGGACCGGCGCGACCGGCAGCACCGGCAGGCGCTGTCCGCGCTGCCCCGCCCCGCGCCGGAGGAGCTCCCCACGGAGAGCGGCGAGTCCTTCATCACCGCGGTTCTGCTCGACATCCCCGACGACGGCTCCCCGGTCCGCCTGATCGACTGCGGCCACCCGCCCCCGCTGCTGCTGCGCCCCGACGGCATCACCACCCTCGCCGCGCCTCACCCCGCCCCACCGCTCGGCCTCGGCGAACTCGCACCGGTGCGGTACGAGACGGACACCTTCCGGCTCCGGCCCGGCGACCGGCTGCTGATCTACACCGACGGCGTGATCGAGGCCCGCGACGCCCAGCGGCGCTTCTACCCGCTCACCGAACGCGTCACCGCCTGGCGCGCCGAGCGCCCCGCCGCCCTGCTCCAGCACCTGCGCCGCGACCTGCTCGCCCACGTCGGCGGTCGGCTGGACGACGATGCGGCCATGGTCGTGGTCGAGCGGCTGCCGTGAGGACTACGAACAGCTGACAGATTTCAGCTGACAGATTTCGAAATCTGTCATCCGCCTGCCGAACCCCGCGGGCACACCGGCCCCGCAGCGGGCCGGCGCGGCGCCGCAGGACTCCAGGGCGTCGGTCAGCCACTGCGCGACCGCCCAGCCCCCGGCTCTCAGGGGGACAGCCTGGCCGGCCCGGTCCGGCCCGGGCCTGGGCGACGGCCCGGCGTTTGACCGACTGTCCCGATTCGGCAGGAACGAAGGCAAATGGCGGAGTACGCCCTCGCTCAGACCGCCGCGCACGACGACACAGGGACGCAGCGCAGCACCTGCTTCGGGCAGGGCCGGTTCACGGGCGCGGTCGATCCGGCCGTGGTGGGTCTGGCACGGCGCACGGCCTGATCGCTGCCGGACGAGCACGAGCCTGAGCCCGAGCCCGAGCCCGAGGAGGACGGCGGGCGCAACAACCGTCGCACGGAGGACGCCGGGGTGGCAGAGGCGGGCGAACATGCTGAGGCTCCTTTCCCTGGGCCCGGACGGCCCGGCTCGTGGTGCCTCAACGATGGCCCCCACCGCCCCTCCCGCACCTGTACCGAACGGCACAACCTGAGCGGCGACACAGCGGTGGGCCCCCCCGCGCGGGGGGGGGGGGCCCCCCGGGGGGGGGCGCCCCCCCCCCCCCCGGGGGGGGCCGCCCGCCCCCCCCCCCCCCAGACAGCGAGTGCGGG
>NZ_JBIWNZ010000017.1:75904-139171 GCF_044767505.1 Kitasatospora sp. NPDC101235 | reverse complement strand
GCCAACCCGGGGGGCCCCCCCCGGGGGGCCCCCCGGCCGGCGGGGGGGGGCCCACCGCTGTGTCGGCCGCGGCCCGCCCCGGCAGGGGTCAGGCCGTCACGCCAGGCCGCGTACGTACGGAGTCGTCGTGCTCAGCCAGGCGAAGCCGAGGCGCTGGAGGATGGGGCGGCTCTGGTCGCTCGCGTCGACCTGGAGGTACTGGTAGCCGAGCTCGGCCGCGAGGCGGGCACGGTGGGCGACGAGGGCGCGGTAGATGCCCCGGCCGCGCCAGTCGGGTGCGGTGCCGCCTCCCCAGAGCCCGGCGAACCCGGTGCCCGGGATCAGTTCCATCCGGGCGCCGCTGACCGGGCGGTCGCCGGCCATCGCGACGACCATGCTGACCGTCTCGGTGCCGTCGCGCAGGTGGTCGAGGATCCGCTCGCGCAGAGCGGGGTTTTCGGTGCCGAAGGCCTGTACGTGGGCTTCCATCAGCAGGTCCACCCCGGCCGGGTCGGTCACCGGGAGCAACCGGACGCCCTCGGGCAGGGCTGCTTCGGTGGGCAGGTCCGCGATCCGGGCGATCATCAGCGCCTCGTCCGGCTCCGGGGTGAAGCCGGCCGCCAGCAGTCGGGCACCGAGGTCGGCGGGGAGGTCGTGGGAGTAGGCCTTCCACTCGAACTCCAGCCCGAGCTCGGCGAAGTGGTGCACCTGCGCGGCGATCGCCGCGTCCGCCCCGGCCTCGTCCAGACCGGACCAGACCACGCCGTTCCAGCCGTGCTCCGGGCCCACCTGCCGGACCACCGCGCCGTCGCGTTCGACGCGGCAGCCGGGGTCGGGCAGCGCGTTGCGCCGGAGCCGGTCGTCGAACAGGGCGAGCACCTCGTCATGGTTCATCCGCTCACTTCAACACGGCCCGGGATCGCACGCCATCGAGTTTCCGCGCCACCGGCTGCGGGCGGCGCTCCCCAACCGGCTTGCCCTCCCCAGCCGGCGTGTGCTCCCCAGCCGCCCCGGACCTGGACGGGCTTGCGGCCCGCCACCCGCAGTCGGCCGGACCGGATCACCTCGCCCGGCGCCTCTGCCGCCACGATGGCATCCAACAGGGCCATGGCCTCGGCGAGTTCGTCCATCTGCCGGGTGATCCGGGCGCGTTCCCGGGCCAGGCCGGCGAGCAGCTCGGGGCAGGTCGGGCCGGGAGGGCGCTGCCCCGGGAGCGGCAGGCCGTGGAGGATCTCGGCGATCACGGCGCTGTTGAGGCCGGCCGCGAGGAGGATGCGGATGCCGCGGACGGTGTCCACGTCCGGCTCGCCGTACTCGCGGTAGCCGCTGGGGCGGCGCTCGGGGGTGAGCAGCCCCTGTTCCTCGTAGTACCGCAGGGCGCGAGGGGTGACGCCGGTGCGCCGGGCGAGTTCTCCGATCCGCATCGCGGACACCTCCTCGGCGGATCCTCCACCATGACTCTCCGCCTTGACTCTGCCGTCGGCGTGAAGGCCTGGCGTAACGGCCGTGCCGAACGAACGATCTTCCTCAACCACCCCTGCCGGTAACGCCGTTGCCGTGCTCGGCCTGGGCCCGATGGGCCGGGCGCCGGCCGGGGCGCTGCTGGCCGCCGGCCATCCGGTCGCCGTGTGGAACCGCACGCCGGGCCGGGACTCCGAACCGCTCGCCCTCGGTGCGCGGTCGACCGCGAGCGCTGCCGAGGCGGTGGCGCTCGCCCCGCTCGTGCTGCTCTGCGTCCGCGACCAGCCGGCCGCCCGGGCCGTGCTGGAGGCCGCCGGGACGGCGCTGGGCGGCCGGACCGTCGTCAACGCCACGTCGATCGCGCCTGGCGAGGCGCGGGCGAACGCCGCCGACGCCGAGGCCCGGGGCTTGCGCCTGCTGAACGCCGCGATCCTCACCCCCACCCCGACCATCGGCCGCCCGGAGGGCACCGTCCTGCTGAGCGGCGACGCCGAGGCCTTCGCCACCCACGAGGAGACGCTGCGGGCGCTGGGCACCGTACGCCACGTGGGCACCGACCCGGGCCGGGCGGCGGCCTTCGACGCGGCCCTGCTCGACCTGTTCTGGACCACCGTGCACGGCTGCCTGCACGCCCTGGCGCCGGCCCGCGCCGAGGGCATCACCGGCGCCGAACTCGCGCCGTACGCCCAGGGGTTGTCGCGCATGCCGCCGCCGCTGATCGACCGCTTCGCACAGCGCGCGGACGACCGCCGGCATCCGGGCGACCACAGCAGCCTCGCCTCCGCCGAGGCCGGGCTGGCGCACGTCGCGCACACCGCCCGGGCGCACGGCCTGGACACCTCCGTCCTGGACGCGGCGCTCGCGGTCACCAGGCGGGCGGTCGGGGCCGGGCACGGCTCGGACGGGGTGTCCGCCCTGGTCGAGCTGCTCACCGCATAGCCGGAGCGCCGGGCGCACTACTGCGCCAGGTACCCGCCGTCCACCGGCAGCACGACCCCGGTGACGAAGGACGCGTCGTCGGAGGCGAGGAAGAGGACGGCCGCCGCCACCTCGGCCGGGTCGCCGAGCCGGCCCATCGGGTGCAGCTTCTCGATCGCCGCGAGGTACTCCGGACCGCCGGGCTCGTCGTGCAGCCGGGCGACGCGCTCGGTGGTGATGGTGCCGGGGGCGACGGCGTTGACCCGGATGCCGCGATCGGCCCATTCGACGGCGAGGTGCTTGGTGAGGCCGGAGGCGACGAACTTGGCGGGCCCGTACACCGCCTGGCCGCGCTGGCCGGCCTCGCCGGAGATGGAGGACAGGCAGACGATCGAGCCGCCGGGCCGCTCCTGCGCGGTCATCGCCTCGATCGCGTACTTGCAGGTGAGGAACATGCCGCGACCGTCCACCGCCATCACGTGGTCCCAGTCCTCGGCGGTGGCCTCGGTGATCTCCATCAGCGGGATGACCCCGGCGTTGGCCACCAGGACGTCCAGCCGCCCGTGCCGCTCGACGGCGGCCGCCACCATCCGGCGGGCGTCCTCGTCCCGGGCCACGTCGCCGACCACCGTGCTGAGGGCGCCCGGGAGTTGCCCGGCCAGCCGGTCCAGCCCGGCCGCGTCCACATCGGTGGCGACCACCGACGCGCCCTCCCGGAGGAAGCGTTCGGCGACGGCCCGCCCGATGCCGCTGGCCGCGCCCGTCACCACACAGGAGCGACCCGCCAGCCGCCCGCCCGCGGGGCTCCCCGCGTTCACAGTCACCATGGCGCGACTCTACCCAGCGGGCGGGCCGGGGCCGGGGCCCTTCGGACGGTACGCCGAATCGGGCCGGTCGACGGCTCAAAAGCGGCCCGGCGGGGCGGGCATGTGTCGCACGGCTACCGACAACGGCGGCGGGCGGGGCCCGCCCCCCCGGCCCCGCCCCCCCCCGGGCGGGGGGCGCGCGGGCCGGCCCGGCGGGGGGGGGCGCGGCCCCCCCCCCCCGGGGGGGGGGGGGGGGGGGGGGGGCCCCCCCCCCCCCCCCCCGCGGGGGGCGGCGCCCCCCCCCCCCCCCCCCCCCCCCGCCGCTCGGCCGTTGTGCGGGAGCTACACCCGCGCGTCGGTGGCCAGAGCCTGCGCCACCGGGAGGTTGGGCTGCGGGTGGGTCAGCAGGTGGACGCCCGCCGCCAGTGCACCGCCGACCAGGGGGGCGAGCAGGAACAGCCACAGCTGCGACAGCGCCCCGCCGCCCGCGAACAGCGCCGGGCCGAGGCTGCGCGCCGGGTTGACCGAGGTGCCGGTGAGCGGGATGCCGACCAGGTGGACGACCACCAGCGCGATGCCGATCGGCAGCCCGTCGAAGCCGACCGCGGCCAGCCGGTGGGTGACCGCCAGCACGACGTACACCAGCAGGAAGGTGAGGACGACCTC
This sequence comes from Kitasatospora sp. NPDC101235, assembly GCF_044767505.1. Taxonomy (NCBI): domain Bacteria; kingdom Bacillati; phylum Actinomycetota; class Actinomycetes; order Kitasatosporales; family Streptomycetaceae; genus Kitasatospora; species Kitasatospora sp. NPDC101235. The sequence continues at coordinate 135,341 of NZ_JBIWNZ010000017.1, read as the reverse complement.
GGTCAGGAACGCGCCGCCGGCGTTGATGTGCACCTGGGAGCGGTCGCCCCAGCCGTTGGTGCCGAGCTTGCCGTGGGTCTCCAGCCCCGGTACCTGCTTCGCCAGCAGCAGGACGAGCGACGCACCCGCGATGCCGCCGAGCAGCTGCGCCACCCAGTACGACACCGCCGTACGCCCGTCGATCCGGCGGGCCAGCAGGAAGCCGAGCGTCACCGCCGGGTTGACGTGGCAGCCGGAGATCGGGCCGAGCGCGTACGCGAGCGCGAGCAGCACGAAGCCGAAGGCCAGCGCGATGCCCACCGCACCGATCGCCTCCCCCGCGAGCACCGCCGCACCCACCGCCAGCAGCACCAGCAGCAGGGTCCCGAGGAACTCGCCGATCACCGCCCGCCTGTCCGTTCCACCCATGCGCCTGGTCCTCCTGACCGTCAGGGCAGGCGGACCGGTGCCGCCCACGTCCGGCCGACCCTGGTCGACCGTTCGGGGGGCCGCATGTCGGCCGAACGGCCCACCGCCGTGTTCACGGCGCGTCCGCCTGCCGAATTACTCCGAACGGCTGAAACCGTACGAAAATGGCGAGCCCAATGCAAAACGGAGGTAAAACGGGCAGACGGGGACAGGACGGGCGCCGGATGGCTATCGGACCGTCAGTACGATCTTCCCGCGCAGGTGCCCGTCCTCACTGACCCGCTGCGCCTCGGCCGCCTCGGCCAGCGGGAAGACCCGGTGCAGCGGCAGCCGCAGGGCGCCCGCCTCGTGCAGGGCGAGCGCGGCCGCGTAGGCGCGCTGGTGGTAGGAGTCGACACCCTCGGCTCCGCCGTTGAAGCGGACGCCGTGCTCCTGCGCGCCCTGGATGTCGGCGATCGTCAGCACCCGGTCCGCGCTGCCCGTCAGCTCGATCGACAGCGGCAGCACCCCGCCCCGCCCGGCCGCGTCCAGCGCCCGGTCCACACCGCCCGGGGCGGCGGCCCGCACCCGCTCGGCCAGGCCCTCGCCGTACGCCACCGGGATCGCGCCCAGCTCCCGCAGGTAGGCGTGGTTCGGCTCGCTCGCGGTGCCGACCACGGTGATCCCGCGCGCCCGGGCGAACTGGAGCAGCAGGGTGCCCACCCCGCCGGCGGCGCCGTGCACCAGCAGCGTCTCGCCCGGCCGCACGCCGAGGACGTCGAGGACCCGCTCGGACGTCTCGGCGGCCGTCGGGAGTGCGGCGGCCTCCTCCCAGCCCAGCGTGGCGGGCTTGTGGGCCAGCACCGCCGCGTCCACCAGCGCGTGCTCGGCGTAGGCGCCGCCCATCATGCTGCCGAACACCTCGTCGCCGGGCGCGAAGCCGCTCACCTCCGCGCCGACGGCCTCGATCGTGCCGGACACCTCGACGCCCGGCACGTACGGGAAGACGACCGGGAACAGCGCGGCCAGCTCGCCGGTGCGCAGCCTGCGGTCCACCGGGTTGACACCCACCGCGCGGACCGCGACCAGCACCTGGCCGGGCCCGGGGGCGGGCAGTTCGATGTCGGTCGGGCGCAGCACGTCCGCGCCGCCGAACTCGGAGAAGGCGATCGCCTTGGTCATGGAAGGTCCTTCGGTTTCAGGGGAGTTGGTTCGCTCCGACGCCTTCCATCCTGTGACCGGGAGGGTAGCTGCCCGGCCGGTCCTTCGGACGGTTCGACCTGTCCGAACGGCCAGGTGGGAACGGCGGCACCCGAACTAGGCTGGACCTCATGGACCACACGAGGGGCGCGGCGGGCACAACGACGGGTACGGGCGGCACGGACGGGACCTGGCGCGACCACTGGGGCCGCCCCGAGGACGCGCTGGCACGGGCCGTCGAAGTGCTGCGCGCTCCCCGGCCGGACGTCCTGCTGCGACTGTCCGAGGTACTCGGCACCCTCGTCCCGCACACGGCGCTCGCGCAGCTCAGCGGCGTCTGCACGTTCAGCCCCACGCACAGCCACGGCCCGCCCGAGCTCACCGGCGCCATCAGCGCGCTGGACCTGTCCCGGCTGGCCGAACGCACGGCCGGGACCACCTCGGCCGGCCGTCCCTGGCAGGGCGAGGCCGAGCTCGCCGGACGGTCCCGGCCGGTGGTGGTCGTCGCGACCACGCCGGGCAACGACAGTGGCGCCGTCCTGGTCCTCGTCCGGACGGGCACCGAGCCGGTGGCACCCGGGGCGCTCGCCGTCCTGCAACAGCTGTGGGACCTGGTGATCGCCCACTCCGACCACCGCGCCACCGACGCCGCCCCCACCCAGACGGCCGCCTCCCGCGCCTCCGCCAACGCCCGGGCCCGGGCCATCGCCGAGTTCACCGGCACCCACAGTGCCGCGCTCACCGCGATCCTGGCACCGCTGCGCGCGCCCGGCCTGGACGACGCCACGGCCCGCCGCAGCGCCACCGAACTGGCCGTCACCGCCCTGCTCGACCTGCGCCAGGGCGCCGAACTGGACCGCACCCTCAGCGAGGAGCCCGCCGACGCCGCCTTCGCCCGGCTGGTGCGCGAGCTGCGCCCGCTGCTGCGGCACACCCGGGTCCACCTCGACGCCGCACCCCCGGCGGAGGCCGGCCGGTCCGTCCCGGCGGACGCCGCGCACACCGCACGCGACGCCGTCCGGGTCGCCGTGCTGCTGATGCTGGAACAGGAGAAGCCGGCCCGGCTGCACGTGAGCTGGCAGCTCACGACGGACGGCCTGCTGCGCGCCGTGGTGCGCGGCGACGGCCTCGGCCTGCTCAGCGCCGACGCCCTCACCGTCCACCGCACCGCCGACCGCATCACCGCCCTCGGCGGACACCACGGCGTCGAGGCCGTCCCGGGCTGGGGCACCACGGTGACCGTCGACCTCCCGCTCGCCCTGCCCGAGCCCGCCCTCGCCACCGACCCGCTGGACGGCCTCCAGCCGCGCGAGCTGGAGGTCCTCGACCAGCTGGCGCGCGGCCGCCGCAACCGGGACATCGCGGCGGCGCTGCACATCAGCGAGTCGACGGTGAAGTTCCACGTGGCCAACATCCTCGCCAAGCTCGACGTCTCCTCGCGCGGCGAGGCCGCCGCCCTCGCCCACCGCGCCGGACTGCCGCGCGGGCCCGTCGGGCTGCACGCGGCGTCCTGAACACCCCGTCCCCCGAGAGAAGAGACACCATGACCGGACCCACCACCTGGGACCCGACCACCCCCGGCATCCTGCGTCTGCCCTCCGGCCGTCTGCTGCGCGGCCGCGGCCTCAGCCGACCCCTGCCGCCCGGACCCCAACCGACCTTCGGCCTCTACCTGTTGGGCCGCCCGCCGCACGTCGACTGGCCGAGCCGCTGGGTGCGCTGGCCCGACTTCCGCCTCCCCGCCGACCGCGCGGACGCCGCCGACGCCTTCCGCGAGGCCTGGGAACGCGCCGCCACCGAACGCGTCGAACTCGCCTGCGCCGGCGGGCGGGGGCGCACGGGCACCGCGCTCGCCCGCATCGCCGTCCTGGACGGCGTCCCGGCCGCCGAGGCGGTGGACTACGTGCGGGAGCACTACAGCCGGCACGCGGTCGAAACGCCGTGGCAGCGCAAGTTCGTGGAGCGGCTAGCCTAGGCCGGGTGGGCAACGATCCAGAGGTCTCGGTGGCCAATGAGGTCACCGGCGGGACGGTCAACGGCAACGTGATCCAGGCCGGAACGGTCAATCTGACCACGGCCGTTGAACCCGAGGTAACCGCCGAGTCCATGGCCGCCGCCCGCGCCGCGTACGCCCGGCGGGTGCGGGAGACGTACGGCCGGCTCGACCTGGAGGTGCTCACGCCGCTCTCCGAGCAGGGTGAGCACCCGGCGGTCGAGCTGCGGGAGGTGTTCGTCCCCCCGCAGGTGCGGGAGGATCCTCCACCGGTGGAACTGCCGCGCGAGCTGGTCCAACGGCTGCTGGCGAGCGGTGAGTTCACGGAGGAGGTGCTGCCGGGCGACCTCGGCCGGTCCGCCCTCGAACGGCTGCGCACCGAGTACCTGAACCGGCCGACGGAGGACGTGCTCTCCGTCCTCGCCGGGCCGCGCGGCGAACGGGTGGTCCTGCTCGGCGACCCGGGGTCCGGCAAGTCCACCCTCGCTCGGTACCTCGCCCTCACGCTCGTGCAGGACGCCGCCGGCCCGCTCGCCCCGCTGAGCGGCCTGGTGCCGCTGGTGGTCGAGCTGCGACAGTACGCCGACGGGCGGTGGCGCGAGCGGACCTTCGAGGACTTCCTCGATCACCGCCACGCCGTCGCGGGGATGTCCTTCCCCGGCCCCGAGCTGCGCCGACTCCTTACCGAAGAACGGGCTGTGGTCGTCTTCGATGGTCTGGACGAACTCTTCGACCCGGGCGTGCGCGCCGCCACCGCCGAGCGCATCGCCGCCTTCGCGGCCCGCTACAACCGGGCGCGCGTCGTCGTGACCTCGCGCGTCATCGGCTACCAGCGCGGCCCGCTCGGCGGCGCCGGGTTCACCCACTTCATGCTCCAGGACCTCGACCCGGCCCGGATCGCCGACTTCGCCCGCCGCTGGTACGCCATCGCCTGTCCGACGGATCCCGAGCTCGCCGGCCGGCTGGTCGACCGCATCACCAGCGCCGTCGAGTCTTCCCGCCCCATCCGCGAACTCGCCAGCAACCCCCTGCTGCTGACCATCCTCGCCATCATCGGCCGCCGCCAGTCTCTGCCCCGTGACCGCCAGGGCGTCTATGAGCACGCGGTGCGAGTACTGGTTGCCCACTGGGACCGCGACACCAAGTACCTGAGCATCGACTCCTTGCCAGCAACTGGCCGACCCATCCCGATGTCCTGCCACTCCTTGTGTGTAGCGCCACCGCTGACCCATCCCCAGCAACCCGGGTGACCGCTTTACGCCAGCTCAGATTGCATTGGCCGGATCATCCGGATGTTCAACAGACGCTCCAGGACCGCGCAGATAGCGATACAGCACCGATGAATCGCGACCGCGTCATGAACCTGCTGATAAACCACTGGCCGAAGCGCTCTGATGGCCCCGCTCGGTTGATGGAGCTCGCGGCCGATGATGACGACGAGATCATCCGTGGTGTTGCACTTGAAAGTCTCGTTCAAACATGGCCGACGGCCGACGGGATTCTCACACTGCTTCTCGACCGTGCGGTCAACGACCCCTCTGTCCTCATTCGCGCCGTGGCGACCAACGATCTCGCACGGCGTTGGCCCAAGAGTCCTGAGGTCATGGCCATCCTGCGGAATCTCGCAACTCGCAACACCGACAACATCGTCCGAATCTCCGCACTCAGGGCGATCGCCGCCGTGGCTAGGGAGACACCCAATACCTTCGAACTGCTGGTCCGGACAGCCACTGAGTCCAAATCTACCTCCGTAAGGGAATTGGTGCTGAATCTTCTGACCAAACGCTACGGATCTCGCGGTGGAACGATCCGGGTTCTCCTCAACCGCGCCATGGAGGACCCGGTTCCCACGATCCGTGGCACAGCTCTCAGCTGCTACGCGATGCTTGCCTTCGACGCAGCCGAAAGCACCATTCGCGCCCGAGCCACGGTGGACCCCAGTCCGGAGGTGCGCGGCCGGGCGCTGACCATGCTCGCCTGGCAGTGGCCCAACAGTCCGGAGACCACGGCGGCCCTCCGGTCCGCGCTGGCCGACGATCCGGAGACCGCGGTCCGTGAGGCCGCCCAAGCCGGGCTCGGGGCCGTCGCGCACCTCACCGCCGGCTCCTGAACTCCGTCAGAAGTCCCAGCTGCGGCCCGCCGCCCACGTCTCCAGCGGCTGCCAGTCGATGTCGGGGTGCTCGGCGTGCAGGGCGGCGGTGTCGATGTCGAGGCCGGGCTCCTGGAAGTAGCGGAACATCGTGGCGAGGTCCTCGGAGTACCCGGCCGCGACCGAGAGCGGCACCTCCGCGAAGCGGATCGGCCGGCCACTCGCCGCACTGATGGCGGCGGCAATCTCCTCGCCGGTGCGCCACTGCGAGGCGATGTCGATGCGTCGTCCCGCGTAGGCCTCGGGCCGGGCGAGGACGTGGGCGGCGAAGGCGCCGATGGTGTCGGCGGCAATCATGGGAAGCGGGACGCCGGGCGGCATGGGGAGGTGGAAGACGCCCTCGCGGAGGGACTTGAGGGTCCAGTCGTTGGCGTAGTTCTCCATGAAGGCGGCCGGGCCGAGGACGGTCCACGGCAGGCCGAGGCCGGCCAGGTGCCGCTCGATGCGGTGCTTGCTGTCGAAGTGGGGGATGCCGGTGGAGCGGTCGGCGTTGGCGGCGGAGGTGAAGACGACGTGCCGGACGCTTCCGACCAGCCGGGCAGCATCCAACAGGGCGGTGCCCTGGCGGACTTCGGTGTCGAGGTCGGTGCCGAACGGGGTGGACATCGCGAACAGCGCGCCGGCGCCGTCGAGCGCCGCCACCAGCGAGGCCGGGTCGTCGAAGTCGGCGTGGACCACCTCGGCTCCGAGCGCGGCGAGTTCGGCGGCCGCGGGCGAGTCGGGCTCGCGGGTGAGGGCGCGGACGGGTCGGCCGGCGCGCAGCAGGGCGCGGGCGGTGACGCCGCCCTGGGCGCCGGTGACTCCGGTGACGGCAACGGGAAGCGAAGACTCGATTATCTGCGTCATGCAGACAACATAGGGAGCGATCTCTGTGCGACGCAAACAATTATCGGGCAGCCAGTTACCCTTCCCTCATGACGACGACCCGCGACGAACTGATGGCCCGGCTGTGGCCGGTCTCGCGCCGCTACCTGGCCTCGTACGTGCTGTTCAACCAGGCCGTCGCCGACCACCTGGGCATGCACCCGACCGACGTCCAGTGCCTCAACCTGCTCACCCTGGAGGACGGGCCGGTCACCACCGGCCGGATCGCCGAGCTCACCGGGCTCACCAGCGGCTCGGCCACCCGGCTGGTCGACCGGCTGGAGAAGGCCGGGCTGGTCACCCGGCAGCGCGACGAGGCGGACCGCCGCCGGGTGCTGGTCGCGGTCCTCCCCGAGGCGCTGGAGCGCTTCGGGGCGGTGTGGCGCGAGCTGTCCACCGACTGGGCGGCCGTCTTCGCCGAGGACAGCGAGGCCGAACTCGCCTTCCTGCTACGGCACATGAACCGCACGGTCGAGCTGAGCCACCGGCAGGTCGCCCGGCTCGCGGCCATGGCCTCCGGGGAGTCAGGCGGGTAAGGCGGGTCCTGACGACCGTGCCGGGCGGAGGACGCTACGTCTTCCGCAGCTCCGGCGCCGGCACCCCGATCAGCAGCCGTCGCACCGCGTCCCAGGCCGCACGCAGAGCGGCCGCGCAGGCGCGGGTGTCGGAGCCGAGCAGCCGCAGCCAGGCGCCGCTGTCCTGCGGCAGCACGCTGACCCCGTACAGCAGCTCGCCGTACTCCTGACCGCAGCCGGCCACCGCCTCGTGCAGGACGTCCGCGATCCGGCCCGCCGGGGCGAGCGGGCTGAGGACGTACAGGCTGGACATCACGTCGTGCCCGGCCAGCACCGCCGGCCCGGTGACCCCGCCGCCCCCGGTCACCGAGGGCTCCAGCCGTACGGTGTCCAGTGCCACCAACTCGCCGTCCGGGCGCCGAACTTCGAGGTCGGACGCGAACACCCGGTAGGCGTTGCGCTCGCCCCGGGCGAGCCGGCCGGCCAGGACGGTCTCGGCGGCCAGCACCGTCGCCTCCGGGTCGACGGTGAGGACGGTCCGCTGGTAGAGGCGCGAGTCGACGAAGGGGATCACCGGCTCGGGCAGGTACTCGACGTAGGCGCGCGGGCCGGCCGTCAGGTTGACCAGCTGCGTCGCGTAGTCGTGCTCCATCCGGTAGACCTTGGTGGCCGCCTGGGTGGTCAGGTGGACGGCCGTGTCGGCGCCGCAGTGCAGGTCGGTGCGGAGCCGGTCGGCCTGGAGGATCCCGCCGCCGGTGGACATCAGGAAGGTGACGGCGAGGTCGGGGCGGGCCGGGTCGAAGTACAGCGGGCGCATGATCTGCAACGGCGACTTCTGGTAGTGGCCGGTGAGTTCGGTGCGCCCGGCGATCTGCTCGAAGGCCAGCTCCAACAGCCCGACCTTGCCGGGACGCCCGACCCCGAGGGTGTCGGGCGTCCCGGCGTGGCGCCGGACCTCGTACGGGACGCGGACCGGCTCGTAGTGCCGGGGGTCGAGCCGGGGCACCGCCGCAACCGAAGCGTCCACACCGGCCGGAGCGGCCGACGAGCCTGTCACGCCGGGACCTTGCGGAAGGTCTCCAGGAAGGCCGCGATCTCCTCCAGCCCCTCCCCCGTCAGGCAGTTGGTGAGCACCACCGGACCGCCCTCACGGACCCGGTGGGCGTCGGACTCCATCACCCCGAGGTCGGCGCGGACGTACTGGGCGATGTCGATCTTGTTGATGACCAGCAGGTCCGACTCGGTGATGCCCGGGCCGCGCTTGCGGGGCATCTTCTCGCCCTCGGCGGTGTCGAGGACGAAGAGGAAGAGGTCGACCAGCACCGGGCTGAAGGTCAGCGTGAGGTTGTCGCCGCCGGACTCGAACAGCAGGGTGTCGACGTCCGGGAAGCGCTCCAGCATCTCGGCGCCGGCCGCGAGGTTCATCGTCGGGTCGTCGCGGACGGCGGTGTGCGGGCAGGCGCCGGTCTCCACGCCGACCACCCGCTCGGGGTCCAGCACCCCGGCCAGGGTGCGCCGCACGTGCTGGGCGTCCTCCTGGGTGTAGATGTCGTTGGTGATGACGGCCGGGCGGTGGCCGCGGGCGATCAGCACCGGGACGAGCGCCTCGATCAGCGCCGTCTTTCCGGAGCCCACCGGCCCGCCGATGCCCACGCGGAGCACGTTCTCGGTCAACTCTCCTCCTCTGGTCGTACATTGTGCGAAACAACGGATTCAGCTCATGAACAGCCGGGCCTCCGCCCGTTCGTGCCGTCCGGACATGGCGTCCGCGACCGGCACGCAGCCGCCGAGGTCCGCCAAGTCCCGTACCAGGGCGGCCGAGACGACCTCCCGGATCACCGGGGAGGCCGCCCGCAGCACCACCTGCGCCTTGCGGTGGTCGGTCAGCCGCAGCCGAAGCGCGGCGCCGACGAAGCTGGTGCAGAACGCGAACAGGTCGCTGGTGACGGCCTGTTCGACCGGAACGCCGGCCGAGGCGTACGCCACCCCGGCCGCCACCGCCTGGCAGCCGGGGGCCCGCTTCTGCGCGACCAGCGCGGCGTACCGCTCCAGCGCCTCGCCGCCCACCGACTCCCTGGCGATGTCCAGGAGTTGGCGCCCGGTCCGGGTGGCGGCCAGGCGCAGCTCACGGTTGAGCCTGGTGGCGTGCAGCCGCTGGTCGGTCTCGGCCAGCAGCTCCCAGTCGCCCGCCGTGGCCGCCCGGTGGGCCAGGACCAGCGCCGTGGCGTCGGACGGTCCGACGCCGTGCCGCAGCAGGTCGGCGAGCAGCCCGGGCAGGGTGTCCGGGGTGACGGCCCTGGCCTGGGCGTAGCCCTCCAGCCCGTGCGAGAGGGTGTAGAAGCCGCTGGGGAAGGCCGAGTCGGTCAGCTGGAGGCAGACCAGCAGGGCGTCCAGTCCGGTGTCGGCGGTCCCGGCGACATCAGCGGCATCAGCGGCATCGCCGGCGCCGGCGTCGACAACGCTCACGCGAGGTAGAACAGGTGGTTGAGCGGCAGCTCGCGGGCCGGCTCGATGGTGGCGGGCTCGCCGTCCAGGGTGACCTTGTACGTCTCCGGGTCGACCGCGATCTTCGGCAGCGCGTCGTTGCGCACCATGTGCTGCTTGCCGATCGAACGGCACCGCCGCACCGGCAACACCCTGCTCTCCAGACCGAGTTCGGCCGGAACGCCGAGGTCCACCGCGGCCTGCGACATGAAGGACACCCGGGTGGCCTGCCTGGCCCGCCCGTACTGGCCGAACATCGGCCGGTAGTAGACCGGCTGCGGGGTGGGCAGCGAGGCGTTCGGGTCGCCCATCAGCGCCCAGTTGATCACGCCGCCCTTGATGACCATCTTCGGCTTGGCGGCGAAGGAGTTGATCGGCCAGAGCACGATGTCCGCGAGCTTGCCGGGCTCCAGCGATCCGATGTGGTCGGCGGTACCGGAGGCGATGGCGGGGTTGATGGTGAGCTTGGCGAGGTAGCGCAGGACGCGGACGTTGTCGTTGCGCTCGCTGTCGCCGGCCAGCTTGCCACGCTGCTCCTTGCAGTGGTGGGCGGTCTGGAAGGCGCGGGTGAAGGACTCGCCGATCCGCCCCATCGCCTGCGAGTCGGAGGAGAAGATCGAGATGACGCCCTCGTCGTGCAGCACGGTCTCGGCGGCGATGGTCTCGGCGCGGACCCGGGAGTCGGCGAAGGAGACGTCCTCGGGGATGTTGTGGCTGAGGTGGTGGCAGACCATCACCATGTCCAGCAGCTCGTCCACCGAGTTGACGGTGTAGGGCAGCGTCGGGTTGGTGGAGGACGGCAGCACGTTGGGCTCGCCGGCGATCCGCATGATGTCGGGGGCGTGGCCGCCGCCCGCACCCTCGGTGTGGAAGGTGTGGATGGTGCGGCCGTCGATCGCGGACAGGGTGTCCTCGAAGTAGCCGGACTCGTTGAGGGTGTCGGTGTGGATCGCCACCTGCACGTCGTACTCGTCGGCGACGCTCAGCGCGCTGTCGATCGCGGCCGGGGTGCTGCCCCAGTCCTCGTGCACCTTGAGTCCGCACACGCCCGCCTCGACCTGCTCGCGCAGCGCGCCGGGCAGCGAGCCGTTGCCCTTGCCCAGCAGGCCGACGTTGACCGGCAGCTCCTCCACCGCCTGGTACATCCGGTGGATGTTCCACGGGCCGGGGGTGCAGGTGGTGCCGTTGGTGCCGTCGGACGGGCCGGTGCCGCCGCCGATCAGGGTGGTGATGCCGTTGCTCAGCGCCTCCTGCACCTGCTGCGGGGCGATGAAGTGGATGTGGGTGTCGATGCCGCCTGCGGTGGCGATCAGGTGCTCGCCGGAGATCACCTCGGTGCCGGGGCCGATCACCAGCCGCGGGTGCACGCCGCTCTGGGTGTGCGGGTTGCCGGCCTTGCCGACGGCGACGATGAAGCCGTCCTTGACGCCGATGTCGCCCTTGACCACGCCGAGCACCGGGTCCAGCACCACCACGTTGGTGATCACCAGGTCGAGCGCGCCCTGCACGGAGGTCGCGGCCGGGTCCTGGGCCATCCCGTCGCGGATGCCCTTGCCGCCGCCGTAGACGGCCTCGTCGCCGTAGTGGCCCTGGTTGTGGTCCTGTTCGACCTCGACCACGAGGTTGGTGTCGGCGAGGTGGAAGCGGTCGCCGACGGTGGGGCCGAAGAGGTCGGTGTACTGCTTGCGGGAGAGGATGGCCATCAGCGGTCGCCTTCCTGGTGGAGCTCCGGGTGGAGGTCCCGTGACCGGTCTTCCTTGTGGTCGAGGTTGGTGCCCTTGAAGCCGCGGGCGATGGCCCGGTCGACGGCGCGGGCGCGGGTGTCGGGGGCGGTGATGCCGCCGTCCACGAGGTTGGCGAAGCCGACCAGGCGGCGGTGGCCGCCGAACTCGGCGAGCGTGACGTCCTTGGTGTCGCCCGGCTCGAACCGGACGGCGGTGCCGGCCGGGATGTCCAGGTGCTTGCCGAAGGCGGCGTTGCGGTCGAAGTCGAGAGCGCGGTTGGCCTCGAAGAAGTGGTAGTGGGAACCGACCTGGATCGCCCGGTCGCCGGTGTTGCTGACCGTGACGGTGGCCTTGGCGCGGCCGGCGTTGATCTCCACCGGGTCCTCGCCGTACAGGTATGCGGCGCTACCGGACATGGCTGGCCTTCCTTTCTGCCGGGTCAGTGGGGGCCGTGTGCGTGGGGGGTGTGCGCGTGTTCGTTGGCGTGGTCGCGGCGGTGCTGGTGGCCCTGCTCGCCCGGCCCGTGGCTGTGGCCCTGTCGGACCGGCCCATGGCTGTGGCTCTGCTCGCCCGGCCCGTGGCTGTGCGTGTAGCCGTGCCCGTGCTCGGCGTCGAGGCCGGCCAGGATGCCGTCCTCCCCGTGCCCGAGCAGGTGCAGCGCCGCCGCCGTCCGGGCCGCGACGACCCCGGCGACGGCGGACGGCCGCAGCAGCGGGCCGCCGTCCCGTACGCCGGGCAGCGCGGTGCGCAGGGCCGGCCCGAAGGAGGCCGGAACGGCCGTCACCTCGCGGGCGCCGAGCAGCCGGCAGCGTTCGGTGCCCTCGGCCGGGTCGGGGTCGCCGCCCTCGAAGGCGACCTCGACCCACCGGTGCCGTCCGTACTGGCGGGCGAGGCGGGCGATCCGGAACAGCTCGGCGTCCTCGAACGGGCCGGCCGCCGGGGCGGTGACCAGCACCGCGCCGTCGGGGGCGGTGCGGGCGGCGGCGCGCAACCAGCCGATCAGGTGGTCGGCGGCGCCGAAGGGCGCGGTCAGTGCGAGCCGGCCGTGGGCCTCCCCGGCAGCCAGCCAGCGCAGCGCCCGAGCGGTGTCGGCGACCAGTTCGGGGTCGCGGCCGAGCGTCATCGGTACGACGCACACCGGCCCGTCGCCCGCCGCGGCGAGCGCCGACCGCACGGCCTCGGTGAGCGGACGGCCTGCGGGGACGGCGGCGCGCACCGTGGGCTCGCGGGCCACCAGGGCGGCGAGATCCCGGCCGCCGTCGCTCTCGTGCCCGCCGGCCAGCACCACCGCGGCGGCCTGAGGCTGGGTCATCGCTCAGGCACCCACCGGGTCGTGACAGGAGACCAGCTTGGTCCCGTCCACGAACGCCGCCTCGACCTGGAGCAGCGGGAGCATCTCGCGCACGCCCGGCATGACGTCCTCGCCGCCGACGACCTGCTTGCCGATCTCCATGCACTCGGCGACGGTTCGGCCGTCCCGGGCACCCTCCATGATCGCCTCGCTGATCAGTGCGCAGGCCTCGCTGTAGTTCAGCTTGACGCCGCGGTCGCGGCGTTTGCGGGCCAGATCGGCGACGACGTAGATGTACAGCTTGTCCATCTCACGCGGCGAGAGATTCACGGGCACCACTCTTCCTTTCCGGGAATCCGATGGGTGACATGCAGGAGGTGTTCGACGGACGGGAAATCCAGGGGCGCCGGATGTGGATTCAGGCCCGGCGCAGGCGGGGGACGGCCGGCACCGCCGCCAGGAACAGCAGGGTGGTCAGCACGAACGGCCAGGTGAAGGCGTGGCCGCCGAAGGGCGCGCAGACGGCGCCGAGCGCGGGGGTCAGCACGGTCGCGGCCGCCGCCCCGACCAGGGCGTAGGCCGCGCTCCAGCCGTCGGGCGCCAGGAACACCCCGCACAGCGCGAGGGCGACCAGCACGCCGCCGTACCCGAGCAGGCCCTGCCCGACCGCCTCACCGGGAGCACCGAACACCCAGGCCGTGAGCAGCCCGGTGGCGCTTCCCGCACAGGCCATCAGGCCCGCGAGGCGGCTCGCCGCGAACAGCCCGGTCAGGAACAGCAGGCCGACGTACCACTGCGGCATGAAGAAGATCTGACCGATGTTCGCGAAGAACCCGTGCCAGAGCTGTTCCCAGCTCAGCCCGGTCGGACCGTCGGCCGGGACGGGCAGGGCGGCGGGTGCGCCCGCGCCGTGCCACAGCCGCCGGAAGCCGGGGGCGGCCACCGTGACGGCCGTCGCGACCAGGCAGAACGGCGCGGTCAGCGCGGGCAGCCGCCAGGTGGCGAGCAGCGCCCCGACGCCCGCCGTGACCACCACGGCCACGGCGGCCCCGAGGACCGCCACCGCGACCGTCGCCGGGTGCCCGGCGTCCAGGAAGACGGCGCAACCCAGCGCCACCAGACACCCGTTGTACCCGTGCAGCCCCGCGCCGACGGTCTCCCGGTCGAGCCCGAGCCCGTACGCGACGGCGGTGGAGACGGCGCTGCCGAGCAGTCCGTAGAGGCCGTACCGCCAGCCGGCGGCGAACAGTGCGGCCACGAAGAAGAGCCCGCAGACGACGGACGGCATGAAATCGACTTGTGCGACGCCGCGCAGGACTTCCGCGGCCCACCTGCCGGATATCGGACGAGTCGCCACCGAGGCGCTCTCCCCACCCTTTTGCCAACCCATGCTGCGCACCAATTTCCGGTACGGCCGGCCTGCCCGGAAGTCGGCCCCGGCGATTCCTCCGGAACCGTACTCCTACGGATTGCGAAGTCCAGTGGGAGCGGACTGTTACGCCGAATCCACGAAGGGTGACCATCGGGTCACTGAGCTGCAACAATCTGTTGAAGTCGGCGCCGCCCGCGTTCGTTGCGGGGAGAAATCCTTTGCGAAGTTTTACCGACGGTTGACGTCGGCGGCGCCGGGGCCCGCGCTCACTGCGCCCGGATCAGATGCCGGGCCAGGAACCGCTCGCACGAGGCCAGTTCGAGCTCCGGCACCTCCAGGTGCCCGCCGGGGTTGGCGTGCAGCGTCTTCTCCCGCGAACCCAGCGCGCCGAACAGGGCCAGCGCCCCCTCGCGCGGGACCAGCCCGTCGTCCCACTGGAGGAGGAACTCCACCGGCACGCCGACCCGCCCCGCCGCCTCCGTCTGCGACGCGTGCCCCGTCAACCCGAACACCGCGACGGCGATGCGCGGTTCGGCCGCCACCAGCGGGATGCCGATCACGCTCCCCAGCGACAGCCCCCAGTACCCCACCGGCCCGAGGTCCTCCACCTGCCCGCCCAGCACGTCCAGCACGGCCACCCACTCCGGCACCGCCCGCTCCGCGAGCACCGCCGTGTGCCGCGCCACCCACGCACTGATCGGCCGGCCCGCCGCGATCAGCTCCCCGATCTCGGTGGCGAACCGCTCGTCCTGCGCGCTGCGCGCCCGCTCCCCGTGCCCCGGCGCGTCCAGCGCCACCGCCGCGAACCCGTGCCGGCGCACGCACCGCCGGGCCCGCGCCACCACCCCCGGCCCCAGCTTGTGCTGGCCGCCACCGTGCCCCAGCAGCACCAACGGCCGCCCACCGAGGGGCGATCCGTCCGGGTGCCAGAGCACACCGGGCACGCCGTCGAGGGTGAAGCTGCGCTGCGTCACGCCGTCCGCGCTGGATTCCGAGGTGAAGTGCACCCCGCCATCATGGCTCCCGACGCGCGTTCGAGTCCCGGCTTTCACCGTTGTCGGCGGAACAGGTGTCCGGCCCGTTGTCAGACCGGCCCGGCAGAGTGCCGGTCATGTTCAACGGACTGCACGACATCGACTGGACGCAGCTGCACCACGCGTACGGAACGGCCGAGGAGGTGCCGGAACTGCTCGCGGCCCTGGCTTCCACGGACGAGGAGGAGCGGGGCAAGGCGCTCGACCGCTACTACAGCGCCCTCTTCCACCAGGGCAGCGTCTACCCCGCCACCACGGCCAGCCTGCCGTTCCTGTTCGAGCTGGTGGACGACCCGGCCACGCCCGGGCGGGCCGCGATCGTCGAGCTGCTGTCCGGTATCGGCCACGAGTCGGCGGCGTGCGAGGACCACGGGTACACCGACGGGGACCACTCCGACGCGCTGGCCCTCCTGCGCCGACGGAGCGACGTCTTCGTGCGGTTCGCCACCGACGACACCGGGAGCCGACTGCTGCGGCAGGCGGCGATCCCGGCGCTCGGCCTGCTCGTCGAGGACACCGTCCGGGCCGCGGCGGTGCTGCGCGAGCGGCTGCCCGCCGAGCCCGGAGTGGTCGAACGGCTGCTGCTGGTCGAGGCCATGGCGACACTGGCCCTGCGCCGTACCGAAGCGGCGCCGGACGCGGCGGTGTGGCTCACCGCCCTGGCCGGGGACGCCACCCTGGACCCCACGACCCGGCTCGCCGCGCTCGTCCACCGGGCCCGCTGCACCGAACCGGGTCCACAGGACATCCCGGCCGCCATCGACCTGCTGCGGCAGGAGCCGGCGCCGGCCGGCGAGTGGTGGGCCTCCCCCGCCCCGACCGGGCCCAAGCCCCCGATCGAACCGGGCAGCGCACCCGGGTACGTCATCGCCGCGTTCGCGGAGCTGGACCGGCACGCCGCGGTCCACTCGCCGACCACCCGGCTGCTGCGCGACTTCCACGAAGTCCTGGACTCCCGGGTGCCCGAGCGCACCGCACTGCTCGCCGAACAGCTGTGCAGCCCCGACCCCGGGTCCCGCCTCGACGCACTGCGGATGACCGCCGAACTCGTCAGGTCCTGGCGCGGCGACCACGGTTCGCTGATCGCGCTGGTCGCCGGACGGCTCGCCGACCCCCACCCCGAGGTGGTCGCCGAGGCCGCCGCCGTCCTCAACGCCTGCCATGTGACCGCCGGACCCGCCCGCGAGGCCCTCGCCGCCCTCGTCGCGGCGCAGCGCGCCGAGGGCGGGCCCCAGGTGTGGGCCTCGCCCGAGCCGCACCGGCGCCGGGCACACCAGGAGGCCGTCCTGGCGCTGGCGCAGCTCGGCGACGAACGGGCGCTGCCGGGCCTGCTGACGGCGCTGGACTCGGGGGACGATGCCTGGCGTGCCGTCCAGGTTGCCCGCCATCTTCCTGCCGCGACAGGCGAGTTGTCGCCCCGGCTGGCCGGGATGCTGCGCGGGTTCGACCTGTCCCGGGAGTGGATCGAGACGGAGGTGCGGTCGGTCGTGGGTGCCCTGGGGGTGCTCGGCGACGCGGCGGTGCTCCCGGCCCTCACGGAGGCCCTCGACGCGGCCGTCCGGGAAGGACAGTGGGGCATCGTCGAATCCACGCTCCAGGCCCTGCGACGGCTCGGCCCGGCGGCCGTACCCGCGTTGCCGCGAATCCGCGCCCTGGCGCACGGACCGGAGGCCAGGGTCCGTCCCGTCGCCCTCGGCGCGCTCTGGGCGGTCGAGGGCGACGCGGCGGAGATTCTGCCGCCACTGCTCGAACTGCTCGACACCGACAGCCCCTTCGGACTGTTCACGGTCGTGGACCTCCTCGGCGGGATCGGCCCGGCAGCGGCGGCCGCCCTGCCCCGGCTGCGTGAACTGCTCACCAACGGCTACGACTGGGTTCGCGTCCACTGCGCCGCCGCACTCTGGGACATCGGCGGTGCCCCCGAGACCGCGGCGGTCCTCGACGCGCTCCTCCCGGCCTGGGAGAACAACTCCGCCACCGGCGGCCACGTCGCGGCCTGCCTGGAGCGGATGGGCGCCGCCGCCGCACCGGCCGTCCCGCTGCTGCGCGCACAGCTCGAACTGCCGCAGCGGGGCGGCCGGTTCGGGAGCATCGAGGAGGACGAGAAGCTTCAGCGCCGGTGCCGCACGCTCCTCGCCCGCCTCGACCCGGACGGTCAGTCGCCGGCGACGGAGGGCGCCAGGCAGAACGGGTGACCCTGCGGGTCGAGCAGGACCACCCACTGCCCCTCCCCCGGCTGGAACGCCGGCCGGGTGGCCCCGAGGGCCAGCAACTCCTCGACGGCTCCCGGCAGATCGGCGACGGCGAAGTCGAGGTGCAGCCGCGCGCCGCCTTCCGGCCAGCCCGGCGCACGGTGGCCGTCCACCCGGACGAAGGCCAGCCCGGGCGCGGCACCGGCCGGGGCGAGGGAGGCGAAGTCCTCGTCGCTGTGGGTGAGTTCCCACCCGGTGGCCTTCTGGTAGAAGGCGGCGAGCGCGAGCGGGTCGGCGCTGTCGAGGACGATCGTGGCGGGCTGGTTCAGCACGGACATGGTGCGGGCTCCTGCGGTTGCGGGTGAATGCGGGCACTGCTGCTGTTGCCGTGCACAGCCTGCCGCCGGCCCGCCGCGCCGGTCTTGAACATCCTTGCAGGCGGCCGTCGGGCCGGCCCTGGTGTCAGACCCCGCCCGTACCCTGCCGACCGTGCTCACCGCCGAACCCGTCGCCACCCGGCCCGACTTCGACATCAGCGCGGTCGCCTGCCGCAGCGACCACGTCCGCTGGTCCCCGCCGGAGGTCCATCGCGGCCACCGCATGGTGCTGGTCCGGCACGGCCGCTTCCGCCGTCGCGCCGCCGGGGTGGCCGCCGACCTCGACCCGAACCTCGGCTACCTCGGCACACCGGGCGAGGAGGAGAGCTTCGCCCACCCCAGCGGCGGCGACCGGTGCACCTCGATCAGCGTGACGCCCGCGCTCTGGCGCTCCCTCGCCGGCGACGGCCCCGGGCCGGGCGCCGGAACGCTCTACGTCGATCCCGGACTCGGCCTCGCCCACCGCCGCCTGCTCGCCACCGCCCGCTCGGGGGACGTCGACTACGCCGTCACGGAGCAGCTGCTGGGACTGCTGGCCACCGCCGTCACCCGTACGGCCCTCGGGCCGACACCCGCGGCGGCCCGCCCGTCCGCCGCCCGCGACCGCGCCCTGGTCGCAGCGGCCCGCGAGGCGATCGCCGAGGACCACCCGGCCTCCCGCACCCTGCTGTCCCTCGCCGGACTCCTGGGCGTCTCCCCGTACCGCCTGAGCCGCGCCTTCCCCCGCGAACTCGGCGTCTCACTCACCCACCACCGCCACCACGTCCGCATCACCCGCGCTCTCGACCGCCTCGAAGCCGGCGAACCCAGCCTGGCCACCCTCGCCACCGACCTCGGCTACGCCGACCAGGCCCACCTCACCCGCACCCTCCGCCACCACCTCGGCCACACCCCCACCGCCCTCCGCCACCTGCTGAAACCAGCCGCGGAGTGAAAAGTCGACCGGGCCGACTTCCCACTCCGGCCCGGTCCAGCGGGGCTCCGGTGGGTGGCGGGGCCGGGGGTGCTACTGCGCGGCCCGGGCGGGCTCGCGGAGGAAGGCGAGCAGCAGGTCGGTGGTGTCGGCCGGGCGTTCCAGGCTGGGGAGGTGGCCCGCCCAGGGGAGTTCCCGGTGGCGGGCGTCGGGGAGGACGGTGGGGAGGGCCGCCGCGATGTCGCGGAAGTCCGGGAAGTCGTGGGCGCCGGACACGGCCAGCGTGGGGGCGGTGATCCGGCCGAGGTCGACGTCCTCGCGGTCGGAGCCGAACGTCGCCTCCATCTGGACGTCGAACGCGTGGCGCTGCATCCGGCGGACGTCCGCGCGGGCCTGCTCGTCGGCCTCCGGGCCGAGCCAGGAGTCGACGTTCAGCTCGACGGCCGCGTCGAGCTCCCCCGCCTCGATCAGCTCGTCCTCGCGTCCGCCGAAGGCGCGCAGGGTGTCACTGGGCTGGTGTCCGGGCATGCCCGCGCCGAGCAGCGCGAGCTTGGTGACCGCCGCGGGGCGCAGCGCGGCCGCCGTCAGGGCGATCCGGCCGCCGTAGGAGGCGCCGACCAGGGCGGCGGTCTCGATGCCCAGGTGGTCGAGGAGGGCCAGGACGTCCCCGGTGTCGCTGTACGGGCCGTCCGCGAGCGGCGTGTCGCCGAAGCCGCGGAAGTCGCAGCGGACCACCCGGTACCCGGCGTCGATCAGCGGCTGCCACTGCGCGTCCCACATCCGCCGGTCGCACACCGAGGAGTGCAGCAGCACCACGGCGGGCCCACTGCCCGCTACGTCATGAGAAATGATCACCCGGCGGATGGTAGTGCCCGCGCCGTCGCTCCCGCCGTCGCCCCCAGGCAATGTGAAGCCGCCACAGCCACCGGTAAGCGCTTCCGGCCGCCCCCGGGCTCTGGACGGGTGAAGGAGGTGCTCGGAAGTGCTCATGAGAGAAGCGAAGAGCGATCAGGACGACGGGTTCCAGGCGTTCGTCGTCGCGGCCTGGCCACGCCTGGTGCGGACGGCGTACCTGCTGGCCGGCGAGCAGTACGCGGCCGAGGACCTGGTGCAGTCCGCGGCCGAGAAGGCCTGCGCGGCCTGGTCGAGGGTGCGCCGGGCCGACGATCCGTACGCCTACGTGCGGCGGATCCTGGTCAACCAGCACGCCCGCCGCTGGCGCCGCCGGGCGCCGGAGCTGCTGATGGAAGCGGTGCCGGACGCACCGGGGGTGGAGGACGGCTTCGCCCGCTCCGACCAGCGCGGGGCCCTGCTGGCCGCGCTGGCCACCCTGCCGCCGCGCCAGCGCGAGGCGGTGGTGCTGCGGCACTGGGAGGACCTGAGCGACAGCCAGACGGCGGCCGCCATGGGGTGTTCGGTGGGCGCGGTGCGCAGCCACGCGGCGAAGGGCATCGCACGGCTGCGGCAGGTCACGGCGCTGGTGGAGCTCAAGGACACGACGCAGATCGGAGGAATGGCATGAACCGGGAGACGGACGGGATGGGTGCGGGCGTGGACGACGGCAAGGACCTGTGGGTGGGGCTCGGCCTGGCCGAGGCGGCGGCCGGCGCGCGGATCGGCCCGGCCCCGGTGGCGGACATCGTGGCGGGCGGCCGCCGGCTGCGGCACCGCCGCCGGACGGTGGTCGGCGCCGTGGCGCTGGCCTCGGTGGTGGCCCTGACCGGCGGGGCACTGGCGCAGCTGCGCCCGAACCCGGCTCCCGCCCACGGGATCGGCCCGGCGGGCGCCGGCGCCGTGCTCGCGCCGGCGACCGCCCCCGCGACGAGCGCGACCCCCGCGGTGCGCGACCCGCTCACCCCGGTCCGGGTGCTGCTGGGCCAGGACCGGACCCCGGACGGCAAGCAGTGGCAGCTGTGGGAGGCGCTGTGGCCCGAGGCCCCGCGGGAGCGGGCGTTCGAGCAGGCGACGGCGGTGTGGGAGGAACGCATCCGGTACGACCCGGCGGTCCCCAGGCCGACGGAGGACTTCGTTCGGCAGTACTGGCAGCCCGACTCCGATGTCGTCAACGTCTACTTCACGGTGGACGGGGTGCGGCTCAGCCATGACTCCGAGGGCACCCAGGCGGCCCCGGGCAAGGTGGACCCGCGCAGCAGGACGAGCTTCGGCGGCGGGGTGGTCGGCCACCGGGGCAAGGGCGACACCGTGGCGCCGCTCGACGTGGTGCTGCTCTCCCTCGGCCCGGACGTCGGCCGGGTGGTGGTGACCTGGGCGGACGGCTCCACCACCGAGCCGCCGTTCGTCACCGTGGCCGACTCCCCCATCCGCGCGATGGTGGTGGCCCGCCCGGGGACCATGCGGGCGAAGTCCTGGCAGTTCTTCGACAGGGACGGCAACAAGCTCCCGGACGCCGGCTCCAGGTTCCTGACCGAACCGGCCTCATGAGGGAAACGGCCTCCTGAGGAACCGGCCCGTGGTCGGCTGGAGCGGTGGCGACTGACGGGGTGCCGGTGAGGCAGGCGGCGGGGTGGGGCGCACTGGGACTGGTACTGCTCGCCTGGACGGTCTTCGAGGCGGTGAAGCACACCGGTCCGACGATCCCCCTCGCGGTGGTGGGGGTCCTGGTCCCCTTCGTGGCGAAGCTCGCGCCGGGCAACGTGCTCGCCCGGCACCTCGTGCTCGGCCCCTGGGTACCGCTGGCGGTCGACGCGGTCTGCGTCGCCGTCCCCGGCCCGCCGGAGGACACCGCCGCACCGTTCACCTTCGGCCTGGCCTGGTTGACGCACCTCGCCCTGCGGCGTGCCCGGGGTACGGTGGCCGGCTAGGAGGCCTGGCCTGGCGGGTGGCGTTCGGCCACCATCGCGGCCATCGTCCGCAGGTCCGTGAAGTAGGACGCGCCGTACTCGTCCTCGATCAGGGGCAGGGCCTCGTCCACTACGGCGAGGGACTCGCGGAGGGCGGCCACCTGCCGGCCGTCGAGTTCCTTGTGGATGTCCACCCACACCAGCCCGGCGATCTCGAAGTCGAGCAGCGCCGCGTCCTTTCCCGCGAGTCGGGTTCTGCGAAGGGCATCCGGGAAGGGGGCCTTGCGGTACGCCTCCCAGAGCCGGGCGAGTTCGTCGTCAGCGTGTGTCATCCCTGCAGTCTCGCCACTCACGACCGCTCCCACCAGCGGTTTGCGGAGTGGGGAGTCGGCTCGGCCGACTTCCCACTCCCCGTCCCTCCTCAGCCGAGCAGGAGCTTCGCGGCCACCGTCGCGCCGTCCGTGCGGACGTCGGCGGCGAGGGCGGCGGCGCGCTCGCGGGTGGCGGGGGTGAGGGCGTGGCGGAGGGCGGCGGTGAGGCTCTCGGTGGTCGGGGTCGGGCCGTCGTGGGCGACGCCGATGCCCAGCTCCGCCACCCGTGCGGCCCAGTACGGCTGGTCCACCATCTGCGGGACCAGCGCCTGGGGCGTGCCGGCCCGGGCGGCCGTGGTGGTGGTGCCCGCGCCGCCGTGGTGGACGACGGCGGCGACCTTCGGGAACAGTGCCTGCTGATTGACCTCGCCGACCACGAAGCAGTCCTCGGCCCCGTCCACCTCGGCGAGTCGGGCCCAGCCCCGGCCGAGCAGCACCCGCCGGCCCTGCGCCCGGACGGCCTCGACGGCGGCCCGGGCGGCGTCCGCCGGGTCGCGCAGCGGCATGCTGCCGAAGCCGACGTACACCGGCGCGTCGCCGGCCGCCAGGAAGGCCGACAGGTCTGCGGGCAGCGGGCGTTCGTCCGGCAGGATCCACGCGCCGGTCTGCACCACCTCGGGCCAGATCCCGCCGTCCCCCTCGGAGCCGGGCCACGGGTCGAGCAGCGGGTCGGTGGCCAGCCACGGCCGGCCGGTGAGGACGTGGTCCCGGACGTTGTCGACCTGCGGCAGTCCGACCGCCGCCCGGTGGGTGTTGACCGCTTCGCCGAACAGCGCGTTCATCGTCCCGATGTTGAGCTCCCACAGCTCCCGATGGTCGGTCACCTCCGGTGGGTACGGCCGCATCCGGTACTCGAACGGCCGGTGGTGCGGGGAGGGCAGCATGGTCGGCTGGAGGGCGACGCACGCGAAGCGGGCGCCCAGTTGCTCGGCCGCCGCCTGTGCGCCGGCCACCGCCGGGAACAGGCCGGTGGCCACCACCGCACCGCCCGGCTCGGCCGCTGCGAGCACCGCCGCATGGAACTGCTCGACCAGCCGGGCGGCGCGCTTGGGGAGGTCCGAGGGGGCCGGGGGCGGCCCGCTGACCAGTGAGCGCACCGACTGCCCGACCGCCAACAGATCCACTCCGGCCTCGGCCAGCCGCGCCGAGGACTCGTCGTCCGGCGGTGCGCACACCCGTACCTCGGCGCCCAGTTCCTTCAGCCGCAACGCCAGCGCGGCCATCGGCTCGACGTCCCCGCGCGACCCGTACGTCGACAACACCACTCGCACTTCGTGACTCCCCGTTTCCGCAGGCTGCGTCCTTGAGCCGGTGATTCTGCGGCATCACCGGGGCCTTGTGGCAAGGCCCCCCGTGCGCTATACGTTGAGAGTGGCGAGGAGTGGTGACACCTCCGCGGACGCCGACACAAGTTCCGGCACAAGCGCCTTCGCAACGCCGTCACAGCAGCGAACTCCCCTTGACCGCCCGGCCCTTCCGGCCGTCCTCAGCGCGCCGGGGCACCCGGAATTCCCCGGCCGGGCGCCGCACCACCTGCCAGACTCTCCCCATGCGCGCGATCATCGAGGACATGGCCGGCCAACTCACCCGCGTGCCGGGCGTGGTGGGGGTGATGCTCGGCGGGAGCCGGGCGCGGGGCGAGGAGCGGCCGGAGTCGGACTGGGACCTCGGGGTGTACTACCGGGGCCGCCTCGACCTCGACGAACTGCGGGCGCTCGCCGGGCCGGAGGTCGAGGTGGCCGGCCCGGGCGGCTGGGGCCCGTGGGTGAACGGCGGGGCGTGGCTGCGAATCGACGGTGCCGCCGTGGACTGGATCCTGCGGGACCTCGACCGGGTCGGGCAGGTGTGGGCGGACTGCCGGGAGGGCCGCTACGAGGTGGGGACGCAGGCCGGCCACCCGCTCGGCTTCTGGTCGCCCTGTTACCCGGGCGAGGTCGCCCTCGGGCAGCCACTGGCCGACCCCACCGGGGAGTTGACGCGGCTCAAGCGGCAGACCGCCGACTACCCGGAGCCGCTGCGCGGGGCCCTCACCGCGGCCACCTGGGAGGCCGGCTTCCTGCTCGACACCGCCGCGAAGAGCGCCGTCCGCGCCGACGCCCTGCACGTCTCACTCTGCCTGTCCCGCGCCGTCGGCATCCTGATCCAGGCCCTGTACGCCCATCACCGCCGCTGGTGCCTCAACGAGAAGGGCGCCCTGGCCGTCGCCGAGCAACTGCCCGACGCCCCGCCGGGCTTCGGCCCGCGCGTGCGCAGCCTGCTCGCCGCGCCCGGCGGGTCGGCGGCCGAGCTGACGGCCACCGTCGCCCGGGCGCGGGAGCTGACCCGGGAGACCGTGGCCGCGCTGGACCGCTGAGCCGGCCGGGGCGGAGCGGAGGACCCCGGCGGTGCCCGGTGGCGCGGTGCGGGGTGGTCAGTCCCGGTGCCAGGAGGCGGTGAGCTCGTGGTCGGGTTCGGCCGTCACCGCGACGGCCGCCGCCCTCAGTTCCCGCTCCCAGTCGTGCTGCGACCCGGGTTCCCGGTCGTCGAGGCAGTCCGGGCAGCAGATCCGGCCGACCACCTCCGCGAGCCGCTCTTCCACCGCGGTCGCGGTCGAGCCGCCCAGGTGCCAGAGCCGGACGACGGCCTCCTCCGGCGTGATCTCCCCCGACGTCAGCCGGGCCGCCGTGCGGTGCAGCACGCAGCGTCGGACGAAGTCGCCGTCCGGCACCGGCAGGCCGAGCTCGGCCATCGCCTGCCACAGCAGCTCCGTCAGCTCGGCCGAGCTCTCGCCACGGCCCCGCCGCCCCGCCAGCTCGCACAGCGCGGGCGACTCCTCGCCGACGCCCGGCGCCAGCAACTCGGCGGCGGCCATCGGCAGGCCCTCGGGGTGGACGAGTCCGGCGGTGTACTGCCAGGCCAGGGTGAATGCGTCGTTCATGGCGACATCCTGACAAGACGACCACGGCCGTCGCCACCGGACAAGCCGCCCTGCGGAAAACCGCAGGGCGCGGCGGTGCGGTTTTCCGCAGGAGGTTCGCCGGAAACCCTCATACCGCCGCTGACCTGCGATTTCTAGCGTGGAGACCAGAGCCGGACGCACCAGCGCCGGCACCCCTGCCACCCTGGAGCCCCGCATGCAGCACACCGTCCTCGCCATCGCCCAGCAGCCCGCCGACGGCTTCGCCGGCTGGGCGGCCGACCTGGTGGACACCATGGGCGGCCCCGGGGCGGGCCTGGCGATCGCGCTGGAGAACCTGTTCCCGCCGCTGCCCAGCGAGGTGATCCTGCCGCTGACGGGCTTCGCCGCCGGGCAGGGCGTGATCAGCCTCGCCTCCGCCCTGACCTGGACCACCCTCGGTTCGGTGGCCGGAGCCGTCGTCCTCTACTGGCTGGGCGCCCTGTTCGGCCGGGAGCGGATGCACGCGATCTGGGCCCGGCTTCCGCTGGTCAAGGCCTCGGACCTGGAGCGCACCGAGGCCTGGTTCGCCCGGCACGGGACGAAGGCGGTGCTGCTGGGCCGGATGGTGCCGATCTTCCGCAGCCTGATCTCCGTGCCGGCCGGGGTCGAGCGGATGCCGCTGCCCGCGTTCGTCATGCTGACCACGATCGGCAGCCTGGTGTGGAACAGCGTGCTGGTGATGGCCGGGTTCCTGCTCGGGGACCGCTGGGACGTGGTGGAGACGTACGTCGGCCTGCTCTCCAAGGCGGTCCTGGTGCTGGTCGTGGTGGCCGTGGCCGGGTACGTCGCGATGCGCTGGCGCGGACGCAACAGCGCCGCCCAGCACCGCCGCGCCCGGTGAGCGGCCCGACCGGCCCCGCAGCCCCGGCAGGCCCCGTAACCCCGGCAGGCTCCGCAACCCGGGCAGGCCCCGTAAGCTCGGACCCCGTGCAGGGGGATGGAGCAGACACCACGTCATGGCCGCGTCGAGCCGCCGGAGTTCTGCTCGGCTGCCCGAGCGCCGTCCTCGCCGCGCTGTACCTCCTCCTCGCGGGCGCCGTCCTCGGCCCGTTCCTGCTCTGGCCGCGCACCCGCCCGTACGCGGCGCCGGCCCTGCTGTCCGGGGTGCGCCGGCTGGCCGCCCTGGAACGGGCCCGGCGCAGCGCGTTCTTCGGCGACCGCTTCCCCCGCCACTACCGGGCGGACGACCGCAGGCTGCTGCGCTACCTGGTGGTGCGCAGCGGCGGCGGGCTGGTCGCCGGGGTGGTGCTGGGGCTGCTGGCCTTCGGGACGGTGCTGGCCGTGCTGCTGGTCAGCGGGGTGCTGCGCGGCTCGCTGGGCTGGGAGGACTTGGCGACCCAGGTGCTGCTCGGCGGGGTGCTGCTCTTCCTGGCCGTGCAGGGCCTGTTCTCGCTGGCCGCGTTGGACGCCAGGACCGCCCGGGAGTGCTTCGGGCCGTCCGAGGCCGAGCTGCTGCGCCACCGGATCGCCGAACTGGCGGACAGTCGGGCCGCGGTGGTGCAGGCGGTGGACACCGAGCGGCGGCGGATCGAGCGGGATCTGCACGACGGCGTGCAGCAGCGGGTGGTGGCGCTGGCGATGCTGCTCGGCCGGGCGCGGCGCGGCCTGGGCCGCGACCGGGACCCGGAGCGGACGGAGGCGCTGCTGCGCCAGGCCCACCGGGAGGCGCAGGAGGTGCTGACCGAGCTGCGCGAGGTGGCCTGGCGAGCGTACCCCTCGGCGCTGGACGCCCTGGGGCTGGAGGAGGCGCTGGGTGGGGTGGCCGAGCGGTGCCCCATCCCGCTGCGGCTCCGCTACGAGGTGGCCGGCCCGCTGCCCGAACCGGTGCGCACGGCGGCCTACTTCGTGGTGTCGGAGTGCGTCACCAACGCGGCCAAGCACTCCGCCGCCTCGACGGTCTCGGCCCGGGTCGAGAGGACCGCCGCCCTGCTCACGGTACGGGTGGAGGACGACGGCAGCGGTGGCGCGGACCCGTCGGGCAGCGGCCTGACCGGCCTGCGCGGGCGGGTCGCCGCGCTGGACGGTACCCTCCACGTCCACAGCCCCGCCGGGGGCCCCACCGTCATCACCGCGGAGCTGCCATGCGCGTGACCCTCGCCGAGGACTCGACCCTGCTGCGGGAGGGCCTGGTCCGCCTGCTCGCCGAGGAGGGGCACGAGGTGCTGGCCGCGGTGGGCGATGCGACGGCGCTGACGGCGGCGGTGGCCGAACAGCGGCCGGACGTCGTGGTGGTGGACATCCGGATGCCGCCGACCCACACCGACGAGGGGCTGCGGGCGGCGGTGGAGATCCGTGAGCGCTGGCCGGAGGTGGGCGTGCTGGTGCTCTCCCAGCACATCGAACGCGGTTACGCGGCCCGGCTGCTGGACGCGGGCGCGGAGCGGGTCGGCTATCTGCTGAAGGACCGGGTGGCCGAGGTCGAGGAGTTCCTGGACGCCCTGGTGCGGGTCGCGGCGGGCGGCGCGGCGATCGACCCGGAGGTGGTCCGCCGGCTGGTGGTGCGCACCACGCGCACCGACCCGCTGGCCCGGCTCACCCCGCGCGAGCGCAGCGTCCTGGAGGCGCTCGCCGAGGGCTGGACCAACGCCGCCATCGCGCAGCGGCTGCACGTCTCGCTGAGCGCGGTGGAGAAGAACCTCAACGCCGTCTTCGACAAGCTGGACCTGCCCCGCACCACCGACCACAACCGCCGCATCCTGGCCGTCCTGCACTACCTCGGCGCGTAGTCCTCGACCTCGGCGCTCAGCCACCAGGTGTTGGTCTCCCACTCCACCGGGCGGTCGTCCGGCTCCAGCGCGAGCGGCTCGTCGGCCGGCTCGGCGATCCACGTCAACAGCATTGCGGCAGTATCCCCCGGCCGGGGAAGCGCTCCGGGCACCCGGGCCTCAGCGATCCCGCAGCGCCCGGAGCGCGGCGACCAGGCTCGCGACCGGGCGAATGCCCGAACCGGCGCGCGGACCCGTGTCCGGGCCGGCACCCCGGAGGCCTGCGCCCGGCGGACCGATGGTGAGCACCCGGTCGGCCAGCGACAGGAGGGCCCGGTCGTGGGTGATCAGGACGGTGGTGCGCCCGGCCATCAGGCGGCGCAGCGGGGGGATGAGCTGCTCGACGGTCTGCGGGTCGAGGCCGGTGGTGGGTTCGTCGAGGACGAGGACCGGGGTGTCGCGCAGTAGGGCGCGGGCGATGGCGATGCGCTGGCTCTGGCCGCCGGAGAGCTGGAAGCCGTCGGCGCCGATGGTCGTGCCGTAGCCGTCCGGGAGGGCGGTGACGAAGTCGTGGGCACCGGCGGTGCGGGCCGCGTGTTCGATCTCGGGCTGCGGGGCGCCGGGGCGGCCGTAGGCGATGTTGTCGGCGATGGTGGCGTGGAAGAGCGGGGCCTGCTGCGGGAGCAGGGTGACGGCGTGGCGCAGCGAGGCGAGGGTGAGGCCGCGGATGTCGTGGCCGTCGAGGCGGATGGTGCCCGCCTCGGGGTCGAGGAAGCGGACGAGGAGCTTGGCGAGGGTGGACTTGCCGCTGCCGCTGGGCCCGACGAGGGCCAGGGTCTCGCCGGGCGGGAGGTCGAAGGCCACGCCGGCGAGGACGGGCGGGCCGGTGCTGCCGTTGCTGCCCGGGTAGGCGGCGCGGACGCCCTCGAAGGTGACCCGGCCGCGCACCGGCCCGACGTCCCGGGCGCCGTCGCTCTCCCGTACCGGGCTGGTCATGTCGTGCAGTTCCAGGACCCGCTCGCCGGAGGCGCAGGCGGCGCCGGCCAGCGGGACGAGTGCGGCGAGCTGCTGGACCGGCTCGAAGAGCTGGGCCATGAAGGCCGCGAAGGCGAGCAGTCCGCCGAGACTCAGTTTTCCGTGGATGACCTCCAGCGCGCCGACGCCCACCACGACCAGCGCGGCGAGCAGTTGCAGCACGCTGAGGAAGGGCTGGTAGAGGTCGGAGGCCCGGGCGGAGGCGAGTTCGGCGTCGAGCAGGGCCCGGCCCTCGCGGTGGACGCGTTCGACCTCGCGGCGCTCCTGCCCGTAGGTCCGGGTGATCACGGCGTTGCGCAGGCTTTCCTCCAGCAACGCGGTGACGCCGCCCGCGCGGCGCTGGACCTGGCGTTCGCGGGCGCGGATGCACCGCCCGAACAGGCTGGTGGAGAGGATGAACAGGGGGGCGACGAGCAGCGCGGCCACGGTGAGCGGCCAGCTGAGGTAGAAGGCGGCGCCGGTGAACAGCAGCAGGCTGATGCCGGCCACGGCGCCCTCGACCATGCCGGTCGCCACCATCTGTTCGATCGCCGCGATGTCGGCGGTCATCCGGGCCACCAGGTCTCCGCGCCAGCGGGTCTCCAGGGTGTCCGGCGGCAGGGTGTGCAGGTGGGCGAGGGTGTCGGTGCGCAGCCGCAGCATGTAGCGTTCGGCGATCCAGGTGCTGGTGTAGGTGCCGGCGAAGGCGAACAGGGCGGCCGCGACGGCGGCGCCGAGCATGGCACCGGCGAGCGGCCAGAAGTCGGCGAAACGCCGTGGGACGAGGACGTCGTCGATGAGGTCCTTGAACAGCCAGACCGAGACGACCTCGCCGAAGGCTCCGAGAACGAGCAGGACGGCGGCCACCGGGAGCCAGCGCGCGTCCGGCCGCACCCAGGGCCAGAACCGGTGGAACAGTCCGCGCAGCGGGATGGTCGGCGAGTCCGCCACCGGCCCCTGCGCGCCGGTCCCGTCGGGCCCCTCGTCCGCCTTCCGGTCCGGCCGTTCGTTCCCCCCCTCGTCCGTCCTCCCGTCGGATTCCTCCGTCAGGTTCCCCGAGGCCGTCGCACCGTGCATGGCGCACCCCGTTCATGAAGACGGGGCCGGCGGTGGAACCGCCGGCCCCGAGGATTGGAAACTATGACGGGTTGCTAGCGACCCGTACCGGTCCCTCCGTCACCACATGCCGAAACGACGACGGCGGTTGGAGCGACGACGACGGCGGTTCCGACGTCCGTTGCCATGGTCTCGACGGTCGAAGTAACTCATTGTGCGGCTTCTTTCTCTCGTCGCACCGGTGCTCCGCACGCTCAGGCCGCCGCCGAGGCGACTGCGCCCGGGAGATACGGGGTTGCGGCACCGGATCTGCCGTTCGTGGTCGGGTTCCATACCGGCGGGGCCGGAGGCGAAATGACGCCCGGGTCCCTCCCACTCCTCCAGTATGTGGCCGGCGACGGAACCCGCAGCTCGACATCCGCCATCCGGCTGACGGACGGGGTTCAGCCAGGCGTGACGACGGAGGGTGTTCCGGCGGTCACCCGCAGCAGCTCCTCGTACGTCATCGGTACGACCGTGTGCGGGTGCCCGGCGGCCGCCCAGAGCACCTCGTACTGCTGCAGCGCGGTGTCGACCACGGTGCGCAGCCGGGCCGGGTGGCCGGTCGGGGCGACGCCGCCGATGGCCTGGCCGGTGGCCTCGCGGACCTGGGCGGCGGTGGCGCGCTCGATCGGGCCGGTTCCCAGCTGCCCGGCCAGGTGGACGGTGTCGACCCGGTGGGCACCGCTGGTCATCACCAGCAGCGGCGCACCGCCGCAGAGGAACACCAGGCTGTTCGCGATGGCGCCGACCTCGCAGCCGAGCGCGGCGGCGGCTTCGGCCGCGGTGCGGGCGGAGTCGGGCAGGAGGCGGATCCCGCCGGGGACGCCGGCCGCCGCCAGGGCCTCGGCGACGGCCAGGCTGCGGGTGGGGAGGGAGGAGGTCATCGGCCCATCATGCCTTCCGCGCGGCGGCGGTCGGCGGATCCGGCGGCGGATCCGGCGGCCGCCCGCTCCCGAGCGCCGGCCCGGTGAGGGGCGTCCGCTCGCCCACGGACGATCCGCCCGCCGCACCGCCGAGCGCCTCCCGGCGGGGCGTCACACAGTCTTCACATGACGGCCATCCGGCGGCCGCGCGCCGCATTGACACTGTGTCAAGCAAGTCCACAGCCGCCTGCTCCGCATACGTACAGTCAACAACCGAATGACGTTGTGGCCGCTGCGTGCGCAAGCCCGGCCCAGGCGGCGAACGGACTTTCACTCCAATCACACGGTATGACTAATATCGCTTCGTCAAAAATCCCGTGCCCCGGACGGCCTGCCCCTCACCGGCCGGCCGCCAGCCTCAAGGAGTCAGCTCTGCGCGCGCGTGCGAATCGG
Source organism: Kitasatospora sp. NPDC101235 (assembly GCF_044767505.1). Taxonomy (NCBI): domain Bacteria; kingdom Bacillati; phylum Actinomycetota; class Actinomycetes; order Kitasatosporales; family Streptomycetaceae; genus Kitasatospora; species Kitasatospora sp. NPDC101235. The sequence continues at coordinate 104,603 of NZ_JBIWNZ010000017.1, read as the reverse complement.
CGGCCCCCGACGCCGAAGGGCCCCCGCAGGCGTCCACGCCTGTCCCTGCGGACGGCGCTGCTCGTCCTGGCCGTCGTCCCCAGCATCGCCCTGGTCGCCCTCTGGGCCGTGACCAGCGGTGAGACCATCGCCGGCTTCCAGCGGCTGGCCGACCAGGCCACCATCGCGCAGAAGGCCGGCCAGCCGTCCAACATCGTCTACTACAACCTCCAGGAGGAGCGCCGGCTCAGTGCCGAGGCGCTCGCCCGGCCCGGCTCCAACGCCGACCAGCTGCGCCACCAGCGGCAGCTGACCGACGACGCGGTACGCCAGTTCCAGACCCTCTCCGGGGCGACGGCCGACAACGCCCCCGCCGAGATCCGCGCCGCCGTCATCGAGGCCCGCCAGGCCATGGGCAAGCTGGCCGAGCAGCGTGCCGCCGTCGACCGCGGCACCACCGACCAGCAGAGCGTCTTCGTCTACTACACCGACCTGATCAGCGTCGACCTGCGGCTGTTCACCGCGCTCAGCCGGGTCGACACCGGCGAGGTCACCTGGCTGTCCAAGACCCTGGTCAACGCCTTCTGGGTCAAGGAGATGCTCTCCCGCGAGGACGCCATCCTGGCCCGCGGCTGGCCCACCGGGCGGCTGTCCGCCACCGACTACCAGCAGGTCCAGCAGCTGATCGGCACGCAGGACCACCTGCTCAACGTCCAGGTCATCCCGTACATCCCGGACTCCGAGGCGCCGGCCTGGCACGAGCTGGTCAACAGCCCGTCCTGGCAGGCCAAGGCCGCCGTCGAGCAGGCCCTGCTCAAGCCCACCGCGGCCGACGCCAACGGCACGGTCAAGGTCCCGGCGACGCAGGACCAGTGGCGTCAGGCCCTCGACGGGCTCAACCCGCCGCTGGTCAAGGCGCTGGAGGACCGCACCAACGGCATCATCGAGGTCGCCAAGACCGCCATCATCGGCATGCTCACCCGCGTGGTGCTGACCACCGCCATCGGCCTGGTCACGGTCATCGCGGTCATCATCGCCTCCTGGCGCCTGAGCCGCTCGCTGCGCCGCCGCATCAAGGATCTGCACACCCAGGCCGAGGACATGCAGCGCACCCTGCCCGAGGTGGTCGACCGCCTCGGCCGCGGCGAGCAGGTCGACGTCGAGGCCGAGAGCCACAGCATCACGGCCGGCCCGCACGGCAACGGCACCGACGAGCTGGCCCGCCTCGGCCAGGCGCTCAACCTCGCCCGCTCCGCCGCCCTGAAGGCCGCCGTGGGCCAGGCCGAGCAGCACCGCGGCTTCGAGCGGCTGCTCCAGCGCGTCGCCCGCCGCACCCAGCTGCTGATCGGCCGCCAGCTGCGCAAGCTGGACGAGCTGGAGCGCCGGCACGACGACCCGGAGGTCCTGGAGGGCCTCTTCGACCTCGACCACCTCACCGCCCGCCTGCGCCGCTACGAGGAGAACCTCGTCATCATGGCCGGCGGCCAGCCGCAGCGGCGCTGGCGCAAGCCCGTCCCGCTGCTGGACGTGCTGCGCGCCGCGCAGGGCGAGGTGCAGGACTACCGCCGGATCTCGATCGACATCGAGGGCCACCCGTGGCTCTCCGAACGGGCCGTCGGCCCGGTGGCACACGTGCTCGCCGAACTGATGGAGAACGCCACCACGTTCTCCAAGCCGCCCACGCCGGTCGAGGTGCGCGCCGCCGTGGTCGGCCGCGGGCTCGCGATCGAGATCGAGGACCGCGGCCTCGGCATGGACCCGGAGCAGTACGACACCGCCAACGAGCTGATGAGCCGGCCCCCGCGCACCGACGTGCTGGCCCGGGCCGACGACATCCGCCTCGGCTTCCACGTGGTCTCCCGGCTGGCCGCCCTGCACGGGCTGAGGATCGAGTTCCGCCCGTCCGCCTTCGGCGGCACCCGGGCGGTCGTGCTCGTCCCGGACGAGCTGGTCCTCGACGGCGACGCCGGGCTGCCGGACGGCGCCGGCGGCACGGCCACCGAGCCGATCCCCCTGGTGCGCCGCTCGCGCCGGGCCGTGCGCTCGGCCTCCGACGAGACGTCCGCCCCGGTGCCGGCCGGTCCACCGGTCGCACCGGTGGACTCCTTCGGCCAGGGCGACTTCGCCCCTCAGGCGGCTCCGGTGCCGCTGCCGCTGTCCCCGGCGGGTGCCGGGCAGGAGGCGGGGCCGGAGACCACGCTCCAGGAGGTCCCGCTGCCGCAGGCGCCGTTCACGCCGGCGGTCGTCCAGCAGCTGCCGCTGCCCCCGGACGCTCAGGCGGCCCTCCCGGCGGCGCAGTTCGAGGCGGACCAGCCGTTCCGGGCCGAGCAGATGTACCCGTCCGCGCAGCCCTTCGGCGCGGAGCCGTCGTACGGCACTGAACCGTCCGTCGGCTCGGAGCCGTCGTACGGGTCGGAGCAGCCGGTCCCGGCCGCCCAGCCGTCCTTCCAGTCGGAGCAGCCGATCGAGCACAGCTCCCCGGCCGACCCGGCCCCCGCCCAGGGCGCCCCGGTCTACCCGGACATCGCCTACGCCCGGGTCACCGAGGCCGAGGCCCCGTACGCCGACGAGCAGTACCGCCCGGCCGACCACTACCGGCTGGCCGAGCGGCGGCAGCGCCGCGAGTACCAGACCTCGGTGCCGTTCAGCCCGGCCGAGAGCGGCCAGCCCCCGCTGCCGCAGCGCGTCCGGCAGGCCAGCCTGGCGGCCGAGCTGCGGGTGCCCCCGCCGGACCAGCCGCAGTGGGTCGAGCGGCCCGCCGGGAACGCCGCGCCCGCGGGCCCGTTCCAGCGCACCGACTGCCCGGTGCGGCGCTCGGGTGCGGCGATCGGCGCCTTCCAGCGCCAGTCCCGCGCCGCCCGGGCCCAGGACAGCGGCGAGCACCTGCTGCCCGCCACCCCGCCCGTCGCCTCCCCCACACCCGCCCCGTCCCCCTGGGCCCTTCCGGCCGCGGATTCCCGAACCACACGAACGGATGACCAGCAATGAACCGCACGATCGCCACCCACCAGGACCTGGACTGGCTGCTGGACGGACTCGTCGACTCGGTGCCCGGGACCAGGAACGCCGTCCTGCTCTCCGACGACGGTCTCGTGGTCAGCCACTCCCGCACCATCGAGCGGGCCGACGCCGAGCGCCTGGCCGCCGTCGCCACCGGCCAGCAGAGCCTGGCCCGGGGCGTCGGGCAGCTCTTCGACGGCGGACCGGTGCACCAGGTGATCGTCGAGCTCGCCGAGTGCTGGCTGTTCATCATCGCCGCCGCCCAGGGCACCCACCTGGCCGTGGTCGCCTCCCAGGAGGTGGACGCCGAGGTGATGTCCGTCGCGATGCACACCCTGGTCCAGCAGGTCGGCCAGAAGCTCACCACCCCGGCCCGCAACGAGGGCGCCCCCGGTGCCCCCGCCGCCCCGGCCTCCTTCGACGCCTTCGCCGCCCGGACCCGGGGCTGACGCGGGTGGAACCGTACGGGAACGACGCCTGGGGGGACGGCCGCGACGACGGCCGGCAGGCCGGTCCGCAGTCCGGCTGGGACGACCGCTGGCGGCGCGGCGCGGTGCCGCACTGGAGCGAGCTGGAGGAGGAGGACGCGCAGGACGAGACGGGCAGCATGGTGCGCCCGTACACGATCACCCGCGGCCGGACCGCGCCGGAGCGCGACGACCTCACCCTCATCACCGTGCTCACCACGGTCGAGGCGGAGGCCGACGCCGCCCTGGCGCGGGGCAGCCGCGCCGGTGCGCGCGGCCTCCAGCCCGAGCACCGGCTGATCCTCGAACGCTGCCGGCACCCCATCGCCGTCGCCGAGGTGTCGGCCGGCCTGGACCTCCCGGTCTCGGTCACCAAGATCCTGCTGGGCGACCTGGTCGCCCAGGGCCTGCTGAACGCCCGGGCCCCGCTCTCGGTGGCCCGGGCCGCCGGGGGCGTGGACCTCGGCCTGCTCACGGCCGTACGCGAAGGACTCCGGAGACTCTGAACATGGCAACACCCCACTCCGCCATCGACGACCCCGCCGCCGCCCCGGCCGCCGTCAAGATCCTGATCGCGGGCGGCTTCGGCGTGGGCAAGACCACCCTGGTCGGCTCGGTCAGCGAGGTCACCCCGCTGCGCACCGAGGAGTACCTGACCCGGGCCAGCGTCGGCGTCGACGACCTGGCCGGCGTCGACCAGAAGACCACCACCACCGTCGCACTCGACTTCGGCCGGATCACGATCAGCTCCGAGCTGGTCGTCTACCTGTTCGGCACGCCCGGTCAGGAACGCTTCTGGTTCATGTGGAACGACCTGGTCAACGGCGCTCTCGGCGGGATCGTCATCGCCGACACCCGCCGACTGGACACCAGCTTCGCCTCCATCGACTTCTTCGAGAGCCGGGGCATCCCGTTCGTGGTCGCGATCAACTGCTTCCACAACACCAACACCCGCACCCCCGACGAGATCCGGGCCGCGCTCGACCTCGACCCGCAGGTGCCGATGCTGCTCGGCGACGTGCGCGAGCGCGTCTTCGGACGGGACCTGCTGCTCGCCCTGGTCGACCACCTGATGGACCTCGCCGCCGCGCCCGCCGGCTGACCCTCCGGTCCCCGGCCGGCCATCCGCACTCGTGAACTTCCTCCCGGAGCACTCCTCATGACCACACCCCTGCGCGTCCTCGTCCACGGCGGCGGCATCGGCGGCCTCACCCTCGCCACCGCCCTCGCCGGACGCGGCCACCACGTCGACGTCGCCGAGCTGCGCGAGCAGTTGGAGGCGCTCGGCGTCGGCATCATCCAGCCGTCCAACGCCCTGCACGTGATGCGCGAGATCGGCGTCCTGGACGACTGCCTGTCCGTCGGCTTCGAGTGGGAGGTGCTGACCATCTGCGACCCGGCCGGCGCCACCCTCGCGACCATCCCGCAGCCCCGGATGGGCGACGCCCCCTCCAACAACGGCATCCCGCGCCCGGCGCTGGCCCGCGTCCTCGCCGACGCCGCCGTCGAGGCGGGCGCCACGATCCGTTTCGGCACCACCATCGACACCCTGACCGAGGACGCCGACGGCGTCCGGGTCGCCCTCACCGACGGGCACAGCGCCCGCTACGACCTGGTCGTCGGCTTCGACGGCATCGGCTCGCCGCTGCGCCGCCACCTGTACGGCGAGAAGTACGCCCCCGAGTACACCGGCTTCGCCAACTGGCGCGTCACGCTGCCTCGTTCTCCCGAGGTGCAGGGCGTGCTGATGTCCTCCGGCAACCTTGCGGCCAAGGCGCTGCTCACCCCGATCAGCACGGAGCAGATGTACCTGGGCTCGGTCTTCGCCGAGGCCGAGGACTTCCGCCCGGACCCGGAGCGCGCCCACGAGCAGCTGCGGGAGCGGCTGGCCGGATTCGGCGGCCCGATCGCCGAGGCGTTGGCGCAGATCACCGACCCGGCCGCCGTGGTCTACTCGCGGATCTCCCAGGTCACCGTCGAGGAGCCCTGGCACGTCGGCCGGATCGTCCTGGCCGGCGACGCCGCCCACGCCTCCACCCCGCACCTGGCCCAGGGCGCCGCGATGGCCGTCGAGGACGCCCTCGTGCTCGCCCAGAGCCTGGACGCGGCCGACACCGTCCCGGCCGCCCTCGCCGCCTGGGAGGAGCGCCGCCGCCCGCGCGCCATGTGGGTCCAGGCCCTGTCCCGCGCCATCCTCAGGCAGGAGACCGGCACCGCGACCACGCCGGAGGAGGACGAGCTCCTCAAGGTCGGCGTCCCGGGGGCGGCGCACGTCCTCGTGCAGCCGTACTGACGGCTGCGGTCCCGGCGCGGGGGGGGGGGGGGGGGGGGGGGGGGGGGGGCCCCCCCCCCCCCCCCCCCCGGCGAGGTGGTTCACCAGCGGCCGGCCAACTGCAGGATCCGGTACCCGAGCCATCCCGGCAGGACCATCGCGAGGGCCAGCCCCACACTCACCAGGTCCGCCCTCCTCGTGGCGAGCTGCGCGCGCCAGGCCATCGTCCGCCGCCGCCTCCCGGTGGCCGCCAGAGCCGCGTGGATGGTGCGGGCCAGGTGCACCGTGGGCGTGTGCAGGTGGGAGATGCCCGACCGGGCCATCCACGCCGCCGGCCCCCTGCGCTCCTTCACCGGGAACACCCGAGGGGTCCAGTGGCCGTCGAAGGCGACGACGGCTCCGGTCCGGTACCCGCCCGTGACCATCTCCCTGGGCAGCAGCGGGGTGGGGAGGCTCTCGTTCACCTGGCCGGCGAGCTCCGGAAGGCCGCCCGGGGCCAGCAGGATCAGCTTCGCGGGGGGCTGGGTGGCCCGCGCCTCTCCGATCTCCCACCGCAGCCCTTCCCCCTGCCCGAGGCGCAGGACGATGAGCTGGGACAGGTCCATCAGCCGGCGCACCGTGCCCTGCCAGTCGTCGAGCGGCAGGTAGAACCGGGCCGCGCCCAGGCGTGGCAGGTCCTCCCCCGGCCGTCCCACCGCGATCACGGGACCGACGGCACCCAGCGCGGCGGCGAACTGCACCTCCCTCGTGTGGAGGTCGGTCTTCGCCCTGCCGCCCTCCCGGGCGGCGACCTCGTCGTCGTCGAAGCTGCGCAGGTAGAGCACGGGTCTGCGGCCGTCCCGCAGCAGGACCTGGGCAGCCCCGCGAGCCGCGTACGGACGGGTGCGGCGCAGGACCAGGAGGCCGCTCCCCGTGGCCGCCACACCGCCGGCCAGCAGCAGGAGCGACACCTCCGGGCAGAGGTCGTCGCCGCGCTCCGACAGGGCGACGGCGACGGCGAGGGCGCCGCCTGCGGACAGCACCCGACCGGCGGCACCGACGACCCGAACGGCTCGCCTCCGGCGCGGCTGCCGCGGGCCGTACCGGTCGACGAGCCCGACGATCTCGGCGACCGCCGACCGACGGCGGTGCCGCAACCACAGGGCGGGCCCGAGCAGCGCCAGGGCGATCGCCCCGCACCACGACGCCCCCGCCGCGCTCCCGCGCACCTGCCGGCCCATGCCCACGTTGACCAGCAGGTGCAGCGCCACATAGGCCGCCGCGACCGCGATCACCGTGATCCACCGGGCGACCATCCGTAGCCGGGACGACACGTCAACCCACCCCCGAGCCTTCGCACAGCTGCTTGAGCAGGACCCTTCAAACCGATACCGCACCCGACGGGCCGTCATGCGTGTGCGATCGGTAACGGTTTGGAGGCGCACGCCCCGGCCGCGCGGTCTTGTGCCCGCGCCCCGCCCTGCCGGCTACCGGCTGCGCACCCACGACGAACGGCACTTCGCACTCGCCGGGCACCAGGGGTTCGTGCGGATCAACCTGCTGAACGAGGCGGCGCTGGACGGATTGACGACCCTGGCCCGCTGATCTGCTCGCGGCGGTCCCACGCCGCCTTGGAGATGCGGGCGAGCAGGCGGGCCGCCGGGTCGGTGCGGTCCGTGCCGTCGGCGAGCGGGCCGGTGTAGCAGACGGCGATCAGATAGGGCGGGCAGTCGGCCGACTGGACGAGGCCGACGCTGAGCCGGGTGCCGGGGAACCAGCCGTTCTTGAAGGCGATCCGGGTGTTGGAGGGGAGGCCGGCGGCCAGGTCCACCCGGAACTCGTTGCATTCGAGGAGGGCGAGGAGTTCGGGCTCCTCGGCGAGCGAGCGCAGCAGCCGGACCAGGTCACGGGCGCTCACCCGGTTGTGCACGCCCCGGGCGCGCGCCGCGTAGTCCTCGATCCCGCGCGGAGTGGAGCTGCGCGTGGCTCCGGCGCGGCGCCACACTTCGGCGACGGCCTGCGGAGTCGTGCGGGCCAGGCAGATGTTGGTGGCCAGGTTGGAGGAGTGGGTGATCATCCGCTCGGCGAGCAGCCGGAGGGGCACGTGGGTGCCGAGCAGCTCCCAGGGCAGCGGATCGCTGTCCCAGTCCGGATCGTTGCCGAACTCACCACCCACGACGGACTCGAAGCGGTTCACCACCGGCACCTCGGCATCGAGGTTCGCCCCGCTGCGGCAGAGCGCGGCGAGCACGGCGACCTTCATCGTGCTGGCCGCGTCGTGAAGTTCGTCCGGGTTGCGGACGAACACCGGCTCCGCTTGTCCCGCCCAGGGGGCCACCACCACAGAGAGCATGGAGGAAGGGTAGGGGAGGCCGAGGTCGGACCTCGACGGTTGCGGCGCGCGACACGAACACTCCGCCGCCGTGGCGGCCCGTCAGCCGCCGGGCAGGGGAAGGGGCTTGCGCCGCAGCCACCGGCCGGCCGTCCGTCGCGACTGCCGCACGACGACCCGGCCGTGCCTCTTCCTGCCGACCAGTTCCACGCGCAGCGTGATCGGCTCGCCGGGGTCCGGAGCCCGGTGGTTCCTGACCCTGCTGAACTCCAGCGCCAGGGCGTCGGCATCGACCACGACGCCCGGCCCGGTGATCAGCGTCAGGGTCTTGCCCTCCATGTCCAGGTCGATCTGCAGGGTGTCGTGCGTGATCACCGCCTGGGTGAAGTCGAGTGTCACCTCGCACCACTCCACGAAGAGCTCCATCCGGCGCGGCACCACCCAGCGCCCCTCCCGCCTGACCGGACTCCACCGCTGGTCGATCCGGAGGACGTCCTTGACCTCCGCCACCACCCCGCCGGCCGAGACCGACAGCGCCGGCAGGTCGGCGGTGAGACCGGCCAGCTCGCCGACCGTCCGCGCCGACAGGGCGGCCTCCACGCGCTGGTCCAGTTCGTCCGAGGTGAGGCGGCCGTCGCCCGCCGCGACGCGCAGCAGCTCGACCACCCGGTCCCGGTCCGCGTGGGAGGCCCGCATCTCGGGTTCCGAGCTGCGGCCGGAGTGCTTCCCGGTGGGTGACATCTCTCCCGGCATACGTCCCGTCCTGAGCTTGACGAAGGTCTTCGCGCGCGATGGGTCAGCGGCGCGGACAGGAACTCACGATATATCGCGATAGGGGTTCCCGCCAGACCCGCTCCACCCGGTGCGGGGGCGCGGCTACGGCTGCTCGGGGAGCCCGTCTCCGGCCGACAGCGCCCGGACGGCGTGGGCGATGTCGGTGCGCAGCCCGTCGAGGGTGTGGTCGGGGCCGAGGATCATGCGGCGGAGCTGGGGCATGGCGAGGCTCCAGCCGACCAGGCCGAGCGTGAGGAAGAGTCGCGCGCGGGCGTCGCCGGCGCCGTCCGCGGGCTGCGCCGCCCGGAGCTTGTCCCGGTAGTGGCGGGTGCGGGCCTCTTCGCCGGGGACGGGCTGGTCGCCGAGTTCGAGGGCCTCCCACATGAGCAGCCGCAGGGCCTCGGGGTGGGCGCGGTGGTAGTCGAAGAGGCGCTCGGCGTACGTGGACAGGTCCTCGTCGCCGGGCGGGACGGCCTGGGCGAGGTCGGCCATGAGGCGTTCGAGAACGGCGGCGAAGAGCCTGTTCTTGTCGCCGAAGTAGTCGTAGATCGCCCGCTTGTTGGCCTGGGCCTGGGCGGCGATGCGGTCCACCCGGGCGCCGGCGACGCCGTACGCGGCGAATTCGGTGGCTGCCGCCGCAAGGATCCGCTCTTTGGTTGCCGTCGAGTCGTACGCCATGGACCGATGGTAACGAACCGGTTCGTTTGACGATCCCGCGACGGTCTGCCACGCTCGCACCGAGCATTCGAACCATCTAGTTCGTTCGGTTGGAGTTGTGATGCCACGGATCAATCCGCCCGCCCTGCCGGAGCCCGCCCCGCCCGCGCCCGCACCGCCGGAACCAGCGCCCGCGCCCGCACCGCCGGAGCCGGAGTCCGCCGCGCCGGGCGGACGGCTGCCGCTGGTGATGGCCCTGGCCTGCGGCGTCAGCGTGGCGAACGTCTACTTCCCGCAAGCCCTCACCCCGCTCGTCGCCGACGGCTTCGGCATCGCACCGGGCACGGCGGCGAGCGTCGCCACGGTCACCCAACTCGGCTACGCCACAGGGATCTTCCTGCTGGTCCCGCTCGGCGACCGACTCCCCCGCCGCCCGCTGATCACCGTGCTGCTGGCCGTGACGGGCTGCGCGCTGCTGACCGCCGGGCTCGCCCCGGCCACCGGTCCGCTGGTCGCGGCCGGCGCGGTGGTCGGCCTGGCCACGGTGGTCCCCCAGCTGCTCCTCCCGCTGGCCGCAGGCCTGGTGGCGCCCGACCGGCGCGGCGCCGTGATCGGAACCCTCCAGGGCGGCCTGATCGGCGGCATCCTGCTGGCCCGCACCTTCGGCGGCGTCCTGGGTGAGCAACTCGGCTGGCGCGCCACGTACCTGGCCGCCGCCGCACTCACCGGGCTGCTCGCGCTCGTCCTCGGCCTGGCGCTGCCCAGCACCGCACCGGCCGTCCGCGACCGGTACCCGGCCCTGCTCGCCGACACCGTCCGGATGCTGCGCACCGAGCCGGGCCTGCGCCGCTCCGCGCTCTGCCAGGCCGCCCTCTTCGGCGGTTTCAGCGCCGCCTGGACCGCGCTCGCCCTGTTGCTCACCGGCCCGCACTACCGGCTCGACGCCCAGGCGGTGGGCCTGTTGGCGCTGATCGGGGCGGCCGGCATGTTCTGCGCCGCGGCCGCCGGACGCCGGGTCGACCGGCACGGCCCGGACCGGGTGAACCGCTGGTGCACCGGCGCCACCCTCGCCGCGGCCGCGGTGCTCACCGCGGGCAGCGCGGGCGGCGCACCGGGCCTGGTCGCACTGGCCGCCGGCCTCCTGCTGCTGGACGTGGCGGTGCAGTGCAGCCAGGTCGCCAACCAGGCCCGCATCTTCGCACTGCGCCCGGAGGCCCGCAGCCGGCTGAACACCGCCTACATGACCTGCTCGTTCCTCGGCGGCAGCGCCGGCTCCTGGCTCGGCATCCGCCTCCACGCCCAGCTCGGCTGGCCGGGGGTGTGCGGCCTCATCGCGCTCGCCGCGGTCGCCGCCCTGACCGCTCTGCGGGCCGGGGCCGGCCGCTGAGTCCCCCGACCACCCGTGTTCCCGGGCTCCCGGGTCACGAAGTCGCCACGTCGCCACACCACCACGTCATCACTTCATCAAGTCACCACGTCAGCACGCCAACACGACACGAAGGATCTTCCATGACGTTCCCGGCCATGCCGCCCGCCGTCCTCCAGTTCTTCCGCGCCTCCCAGGAAGGCGACACCGACACCTGGGCGAAGGCCTTCGCCGAGGACGGCGTCTTCCACGACCCCGTCGGCACGCCGCCGATCACCGGGCGCGCCGCGATCCACGACTTCATCGCCTCCGTCCTGCCCGGCTTCCGTCCGTTCCTCGGGCTGACGCCCCTGGAGGCACACACCGTCGGCAGTCACGTCGCGGTCTCCTGGCGGGGCGCCGCCGTCGCCCTGGACGGCAAGCCGGTCAACTGGTCCGGCATCAACGTCTACGAGCTGGACGACACCGGCCTCATCCGGGAGGCCAGGGCGTACTTCAACAGCGCCGTCTTCCGGGCCCAGCTCACCGGTTGACCCGCGACCGGCGCGCGGACGACCGGCCAGGATCCGGTTCCAACGGCTATCGGTCGCCGACCAGTTGCAGTGCCTGCTGCAGGTTGTACTCGGCGATGCCGGCCATGGCCTCCCGTGCCGGGAAGTCCCCGTCGAGCAGTCGGAGCGGTCCTGCCGTCAGCGAGAGGCGTTGCGCCAGCGCGTAGAGGGCGAGCCGATCCTCGTCCAGCGCGTCGGCCGCCAGCGACCGGTAGTCGGCCTCGTGCAGCCGGATCCGCAGGAAGACGTGCTCCCACTCGACGTCGAAGTACATCGCGCCCTCGATGTCGATCAGCACCGGGTGACCGTCCGCGTCCACCAGCACGTGGTCGGGCCCCAGTTCGCCGTGCACCACCGCGTACTCGGCACGCGGCCGCACCGCCGCCGCCAGGCCCCGCAGCCGTTCGGCGAACCGGTCCCGGGCTCCCGCGATCCGGGGATCGCGCGCTGCCGCCTCCGCGAGGTCGCGCAGCGCGCGGTCCAGTACGACGCCCTCGCACGACGGCCCGTGCGACGCTCCTCCCCCGTCGACCACCGCCACCTTCCCGTAGCCGGACGCGCGGTGGCCGCGCATGGCCCCCAGCGCCTCGCCGAGCCGGGCCAGCACCGGGGCGGCGGCGCGCCGGTCGCGGGCGAGCAGCCTCTCCAGGCTCTCGCCGGGCACGTCCTCGACGATCGCGAGGTCGGCCGCGCCCGGGGCACTGCCGCCGTCACGGTTCCCGGCGCGCTCGACGAACCGGATCGCCGGCACCCGGACGCCGAGCCCGTCCAGCCGTGCGTGCGCAGCCTCGAACAGGTCGAGCCCGAGGCCGGGCGAGAACGGGTCGGCGAGGTCCTCGTCCCCCTCGGCCGCCGGCCAGTAGTTCTCGGACCGGTCCCAGCGGTAGGCGATCGCCGTCGTCCCGTCGTCCATCAGCAGCCGGTACACGCCCTTCTTGCTGCCGCCCGCCAGCCGCCGGGCCGCTTCCAGCCGCCGCCCGCCGCCCAGCGCGGCCCGTGCCGCACCCGCCAACAGCTCCCGCACCACTGCCCCACCTCTCCCCGTCCCGGCTGCGCACCCTACCGCCGCAGGTGGCGGCTCACGTCCCCGACCAGGGTGATCCGCACCCGCCGTTCCACGAACCGCCACCGCCCGTACTCCCCGCGCGCGAAGCGGTCGTGGTACCGGCCGGCGGCGACGGCCTGCAGCGGCAGCTCGGACAGCGGCAGCTCGGGCAGCGCCTGCAGCACGGTGACGTACGAGCGTGCGACCGCCGTGCCCGCGTGCGCTACAACGCGTACCTGGCGGAGCTCGCCGTGCCCGAGTGGCGGGCGGCGCTGGACGCGCTCCAGCAACTTCCGGAGATCGGCACCGACGGGCCGGTCGGCTACTTCGGCCTCGACATGGCCACCGCGACCGGCGTGCCGCTGGTGGCGGCCGAGCCCCGGATCACGGCCGCGGTGTTCGGCCGGCACTGGCCGGACGTCCTGGTCGAGCACGCGAAGCGGATCACCGTCCCGGTCGAGTTCGACCTCCAGTGGGACGACGAGCACATCCCGCGCGAGGCCGGCCTGGCTCTGTTCGACGCCTTCGCCTCGACGGAGAAGACGCTGCACGCCAACGCGGGCCGGCACAAGGATCTGCCCCGCTTCGAGGCCGACAGCGCGGTCCGCTTCCTCGCCCGCCACCTCGGCCGCCCGTCCGCCGGGCCGGCCACCGCCTGGGCTGCCGCCTCGGCCTGACGCGAACGGTCGCGGCGCCCGGCGGCTACCGGCCGGGCGCCTCGGCCAGCCGGGAGATCTCGGCGGCGACGGCCTCCGGTTCGGCGGCGACGGTGACGCGGGCGACGCCGTCCAGGCCCGGGTGGGTGCCGACCCGGACGGAGTGCCGCGCGTTGCGCAGCAGGTCGAGGTCGTTGATGTCGTTGCCGAAGGCGTTGTACGCGTCGATCCCCAGCGAGGTCAGCGCCTCCCACTTGTTCGTGGTGCCCGGGGCGAAGTCGATGATCGCCTCGTCGAGGTGGTGGTTGACGGTCATCCCGAGCCCGCGGCCGGCCTCGGCGAGGGCCGTCAGGTCGGTCGCGTCGACCACCAGGAACTTGACGACGGCGGGGAGCTCGGCGAGCTCCACCCGTCGGGCGAGGCCGCCCTGGTCGACCCGGCCGCGGATCGGGTGGTCGGCCGGTCCGGTGTAGGCGTAGTCCCACGGCCCGTCGGCGAGGTAGCCCGCCCGGAACCGCTCGGCCTCGGCCAGCAGCCGGCCGAGTTCACCCGCCTCGAACGCGGCCCGCGCCCGCACCTGGCCGTCGACGGAGACAAGGCTGCCGTTCCCGCCGATCAGCGTGGCGGTGGGGAAGGCCCCGTCGAGGACGGGCAGGAGGTCGCGGACCGGCCGGGCGGAGGCGAAGACCAGCTGGTGGCCGGCGCGCTCGCAGGCGTCGAGGGCGGCGAGGATCCGGCTGTCGATCGTCCGCCCGTCGAAGCAGAGCGTGCCGTCGATGTCGAAGACCGTGGTGCGGGCGCTGGAAGTGATCACCGGGCGATGGTATCCAGCCGGTCCCGTACACGATCCACCACCCGGCGCCGTCCCCGAGGGCGCCGGCGCCGGCACCAGCGCCGTACGCCCACCGGACCGGTCGGAACGCCGGCGGACCGCGCCCGCCCACCCCGGGCGTCAGGCGCGGGCCGGGCCGCTCGCCGGTCGCGCCGCACGGCGGTGGCGGCGCACGGCGTCGCGGTTGGCGCAGCGCTGGGAGCAGTAGCGCTTGCGGCCGGTCCGGGTGGTGTCGGCGAAGACGGTGGCGCACTCGGCGACGGCGCACCGGCCGAGCCGGTGCATGCCTCGGCCCACCAGGTGGAAGGCGGTGCCGACGGCGATCAGGGTGGACAGCACGGCGGCGAACGGCTGATGGTCGTCGCGGTAGTGGAGGTGCCAGCCACCCGTGTGGTCGGTCAGCCGGGGGTGGTCGGCATCGGCGGCCAGCATCCGGTTGAGCCGCTCGGCCCGCTCGCGCCCGTCGGCCGCGTCGACCACCGACTCCCAGCTGTCCAGCAGGGCCAGGATGCGCGCCAGGTCCGCCGCCAGGACCGGTCCCTCGACCACCAGCCCGGCCGCGCGGCAGCGGTCCACCAGTTCCTCGGGGGTTCCGGGGCGCCGGTTGGCCAGCTCCGCGGCGAGGTGCACGGCGCCTTCGCCGTAAGGGTTGAGATGCATAGGACCATGACAGCAGGCTGCTGGGCATGAGTCAGCACACCGGCACCGGAACGCGCTCCGGACTGAGGCCCTCCGGGGGCACCACCCGCCCGCTCCGGTACCGCTGGGTGGTCCTCGGCGTCGCCACCGTCACCCAGGCCGCGTCGGGCTTCTTCGTGCAGGGCATCGGGGCGATGGCCGTCCCCCTGCAGCGTTCGCTGGACCTCAGCACGGCCCAGCTCGGCCTGCTCCTGTCGGCCTCCCAACTGGTGCCGCTGGTCGGCCTGCTGGTGGCCGGCGAACTCCTGGACCGGCACAACGAGCGCTGGGTCGTCGGCATCGGCGCCGCCGTGGTCGCCGCGGGCCTGCTCCTCGGCAGTCTGGCGCAGGGGTACGCCTCCCTGCTCGCCGTCCTGCTGGTCGTCGGCGCCGGGTACAGCACGGTGCAGCCCGGTGGCAGCAAGTCGGTGGCGGCCTGGTTCGACCCCGCCCAGCGAGGGCTGGCCATGGGCATCCGCCAGGCCGGACTGCCGCTGGGCGGGGCGCTCGCCGCCGCCGTCCTGCCGCTGGTGGCCGTGGCGTACGGGTGGCGGGCGGCGCTGGTGGTCGGCGGGCTGGTCGCGCTCCTGGGTGCCGGGCTCTTCACGGCCCTCTACCGGCGGCCGCCGGCCACCACGGCCGTGCGCCCCGTTCCCGACACGGCCTCGGCGATGGCCTCCGTCCGCTCCCGGCTGCGGATGCTCCGCGAGCCGGCCATGGCGAGGATCCTGCTGTCCGGCCTGAGCCTGGTCTCCGTGCACAGCGGCATCGGCGTGCTCGGCGCGCTGTACCTCCACGACGTGACGGCCCTCGGCCCCGGCCCGAGCGCCGCCGTCCTGGTGGCGGCCCAGGTCGCGGGGGCGATCGGCCGGATCGCACTGGCGGCCTGGAGCGACCGCAGCCGCGCCGGGCGGTACCGGCCCGTCCTGGTCTGCCTGGGCGCGGTGGTGGCCGGGCTGACGGCCCTGACGACGCCGGCGGGCCACTCCCCCGCGGTGGCCGCGTTCCTGTTCGTCTGGCTGGGCTTCTTCGGCATCGGCTGGTACGGCCCGTGGGTGGCCCACCTGGCGGAGTCGGCCCCACCGGGGCGGACCGGCTTCGCCCTCGGCCTGGTCATGGCGGTCAACCAACTGGCCGTCGTCCTGGTCCCGCCGGCCCTCGGGCTGCTCCGCGACACCACCCACGGCTTCACCGCCGCCTGGGCAGCCCTCGCCGCAGCCGCGGCCGCGGCCCTCGCGCTGACCGCCCGCGGCGGACGCGGCGGCGGTGGCGCTGGCGGCGGTGGGCGCGGAACCTTTCCCAGCTCGGGCGACACACCGCCGGCGCCGGCTGGCGTACGGCCGTGAACAACGACACGCCTCCCGGGTGGTACCCGGTCCCCGGTGCGGACTGCTCCCCCGGTCACGAGCGCTGGTGGGACGGCAACGCCTGGACCAGCGACGTCCGGCCGGTCCGGGCCTCCCCACGACGAGGGCCCCTCGGCCGGACAACTCCGCCGAGGGGCCCACAGGATGGCGAGGAATCAGCTGTGCTGCGGTGACGGCAGCGCCGCCGAGCCCGCGAGCAGCGGCCACTCCCGGTGGAACGGCGGCAACGGCAGCTTGCCCTCGATGATCGGGGTGCCGAAGACCTTCAGGTGGGCGAGCAACGAGCCGCTCAGGTCGACGCCGCCGACCAGCGACCAACTGCCCTGCACCTGCGGAGGGTTGCCGGATGAGTCGACGGTCAGCGAGCCCTCGGCCTGGGCGCGCAGGTAGGGGGCGACGGTGGTCTCCACGCCGACGGTGTCGTACAGGCCGAGGCTGATCTCGGCGCCGAGCGCGGCCCGCACGCCCGCCTTGCCGTTGAGCCGCACGTGCACCGGGGTGACCTTGGTCTCGGCGTTGGTGACCGGGGTCCAGCCCTTGCCGCCGGCGTAGTCGGCGCGCACCGCCCAGGTGCCGGTGGCGTCCTGCTCCGCCTCCAGGTGGACCTGGCCGTCGGCGCTGACCTCCAGGTAGCAGGTGAGGCCGAGGTTGACGACCACCGGCAGGCCGGCGACGGTCAGCACCGGGCTGGCCTGCAGCTTGGCGAAGGGCACCCGGACGGGCGCCGCGCCGGTGCTGCGGGCGGCGTCGCCGGTGACCTTCCACTGGGCGTGGGCGCCGAGGTCGAAGCCGATCGAGGCGGTGCGCGGGCTGCCGGCCGCCGCGCCGTGGTAGGCGAAGTGGACGGCGGGGTGGAGCCGGAGCGAGCCGGACGCGTCGAGGCTCGCGCCGCCGGGCAGCGGGACGGGGGCCTTGAGGTTCACCTCCAGGGTGCCGGAGGCGTCGGCCTGCACGCCGTCGCCGGTCAGGCCGGCGGTCGCCTTGAGGTCCTTGACCAGCGGGGTCACCGTGATGCCGTGCGGGTCGACGGGGACGTTGCCGTCGGCCTCGGTGCCGCCGAGGAGTTCGGCCAGGGTGGCCGGACGGGTGGTCAGGGCGAGCGTGTTGCCCGCGCCGGGGCGGACGCCGGTGACGGCGACCAGCGCGCCCTGCGGTGCTGCGGCGGTGGGCGGGCTGGCGATCAGCTGCCCGGGCTGGACGGCGGCAGTGGCCGCCGTGGGCACGACACTCGGCAAGGCGGGGGCGGAAGCGGAGGCGGCGGCCGAAGCCGGGGCGGTCGGCCCCGCCGCGGACAGCACCGCCGTTCCGCCCGCCGGGTCGTAGGCCGTCAGCTGGAGGTTCTTCGTCGCCGCCGTGACGGCGCCACCGTCCTTGCCCGGACTGCCGATCGCGGCCTGCCGGTCCCCGGCGGGCGCGGCGGTGACGGAGGCCTTGCCCGGGGTCGGGCGGCCGGCGGCGGGGCTGCCCGCCTTGGCGCGCGGGGTGTTCCCGGCGGGCGGGGCGGCGGCCGGGCTGCCCCCGGCGGCGGTCGCGGCCGGGTCGGCGACGGTGGCGGCGGCCGGTGCGGCACCGGCCTGGGAGGTACCGGGGTCGGTCGGCCCGCACGCGGCGGCCCCGGCGAGGACGAGGGTGAGGACGGCGGGGCCTGCGGCCCTGCCTATGGAGCGTTTGAACACGCCACGTCATGTTACTGACGAGGAATAAGTTTGTCGAAGACGGGCAAAAAAGCCCGCCCGGACAGGTTTAACCGCAGGTCAGCCCGGCCGCCCCAGCCGCGCCGCCGACAGCGGCGCCCCGTCCGGCACTCCGACCCCAACCCCACCCCGACCCTCGCCGGACAGCTCCGCGAGGTACCGCGAGCGCGCCATCGGCTCGGCCCCCAGGCTCCGCACGTGCGGCCCGTCCCACTGGGCGTCGAGCAGCCGCCCTCCCGCCGCACCGAACCGCGCCCCGAGGTCGGCGACGGCGACCCTGGCGGCGTCCGGGCGGCGGTGGAACATCGAGTCCAGGCTCAGCACCGGCCCGACCGCGACCCCGAACACCCCGCCGATCAGCTCCTCCCCCTCCCACACCTCCCCGCTGTGCGCCGCCCCCAGCTCGTGCAGCCGCATCAGTGCCGCCGCCAACTCCTCGGTGAGCCAGACTGGTTGACGCCCCTCGGCGCACGCCGCCAGCACCCGCCCGAAGGCCCGGTCGGCGCTCGTCCACCAGGAGGACCGGTTGCGCAGCCGCCGCGCCAGCCGGCTCCCGAGCCGTACGCCGTCCGGCGCGATCACCGGCCGCGGGTCGGGCGACCACCAGGCCAGCGCGTACGGGTCCGCCCTGCCGGGCAGCAGCGCCACCTCGCCCGCCTCGACGGCCTCGCCGTACAGCGCCTCGTTGTACGCGCTCGCGTACACGTCCGCCGCCGGCAGCGGGAACAGTCCGTGCCGGTACGCCGCCAGCAACTCCTCGGCGCCGAGCGTGCCGCCGAAGGCCACCGGACCGTCACCGTGGCCGAGTCGTACGTCCAGCGCCCCGAGGGCTGCGGCGAAGGAGCTCACGACGGCGCCGCCCGCAGGAAGCCCTCCCGCTCCAGCCTTGTCAGGTAGTGGTCGATCAACTCCGCATCCACCGGCGGCAGTTCGATGCCGCTCCCGGCCAGTGCCGCGTCCGCGTTCGCCCGCTCGAACAGCGGGAACGTCGGCCGGAAGTACATCTCGCTGATCGACAGTGCCGTCCCCGGCGCGCGGTCCACGAACAGCGGGACGAACGGCGCGATCGGGTGCGTCGGGTTCCCGGCCGCGAACCGGACCAGCCGCTGCACCCATTCCCCGTACGGCAGCCGGGCGATCCGGTGGCCGCGGACCCGCAGCCGCTCGGCGAGGTCGGCGAGGACGCCCGGCCGCGGGGAGGTGAGGTGGTAGACCTCGCCGGCGGCGGGTGCATGGGCGGCGATGTGGGCGATGGCGCGGGCGAAGCGGTCGGCGGGGACGAAGTCGAGCAGCAGCTGCACGTCCGGGCAGGTCCCGCTGTCGGCCAGGTAGGCGATCAGCGCGCACAGTTCGGTGCGAGTGTTCATCATCCCGTCCGCCAGGTCCCCGGTGACGTCGTTGGTGCGCAGCACGGTGACGGGCAGTCCGGCGGCGGCCGCGTTGTGCAGCAGCTGCTCGGCGACCCACTTGCTCTCGACGTAGCCGACGCCGAGCCGCTCCGGGTGGGCGAGCGGGGTCCGCTCGGTGACCTTCGCGACACCGGCCGCACCGAAGCCGGCCAGCACGGCGAGGGTGGAGAGGTAGTGCACGGGGATGCCCCGGCGGTGTCCGGCGAGCCGGACGACCTCCCGGGTGCCGCCGACGTTGACCTGCCGCAGCTGGTGGTACGGATAGAGGAAGTTGACCTGCCCGGCCAGGTGGTGGATCGCGTCCAGGTGCCCGGCCAGCCGGTCGAACCGGCGGTCCGTCAGGCCGAGCCGCGGCCGGGTGAGGTCGCCGACCAGCGGTACCACCCGCGGGTCGGCGAGGTCGCGCCGCAGGAAGCGCTGCTGCGCCGCCCGCAGCCGTTCCAGCGCGTGCTCCTCGTCGGGCGCGCGGACCAGGCAGTGGACGCGCGCCCGGGTGGTGGCGAGCAGCGCGTGCAGCAGGTGGGCGCCGCAGAAGCCGGTGGCGCCGGTGAGCAGGAGCTCGGCGGGGTCGACACGGGAGGGCGCCGGGCTCCAGGACTGCCGGAGGTCCTCGGTGAGCCGGGCCTCCGCGGACCAGTCGACGGCGGCATCCCGTACGGCGCCCGCGGGGCCCCCCGTCCGCGCCGCCTGCAACGCCCCCGCGAAGGCGAGCAGGACGGGCTCGCGCAGCAGCGCCCGGGTGAGCGTCCGCACCTGCCCGACGTCGATGCCGAACACGATCCGCGCCCGCGCCAGTATCTCCATCGCGAGCAGTGAGGTGCCGCCGAGCGCGAAGAAGTCGCCGTCCGGGCCGATGTGTTGGACGCCGAGCAGCTCCGCCCACAGCTGCCCGACGGCCTCCTCCACCGTCCCCGCACCGGAGGCCTCGGGCGCGGGCGGCACCGGCTCCGGGGGGCGCACCGGGGCCTGCGGCAGCCGCTGCCGGTCGATCTTCCCCGCCGCCGTGAGCGGCATCTCCTCCAGCGGCACGAACTCGGCCGGCACCAGGTACTCCGGCAGCCGCTCGGCCAGGAACGCCCGGATCCCCGGCGCCCCGCCGGCCGCCCCGGAGGCGAGCGTGTAGTACGCGGTGAGCGTTCGGCTGCCGTCCGCCGCCACGCCGACGGCCGCGACCCGGGCCTGCCGGACGTCCGGGTGGGCTGCCAGGACGGCTTCGATCTCGGCCGGGTCCACCCGGTGCCCGCGCACCTTCACCTGGTCGTCGACCCGCCCGAGGATCTCCAGCTGCCCGTCCATCCGCCACCGCCCGGCGTCGCCGGTGCGGTACATCCGCTCGCCGGGCAGCGGCGCGTACGGGTCGGGCAGGAAGGACTCGGCGGTGAGCCCGGCCTGCCGCCAGTAGCCCCGGGCGAGACCGGGCCCGCCGAGGTGGATCTGTCCCTTCTCCCCGGGCCGGACGGGACGCAGCCGGGCGTCGAGCACGTACGCCCGGACACCGGGCAGCGGCCGTCCGATCGGCACGGGCGCGGTGAAGGTGCCCGCTCCCCCGCCGAGCAGTTCCGCCGTGACCTCGCAGAGCGTCGAGGTGACGGCCGCCTCGGTGACCCCGTACGCGTTGAGCAGCCGCGCGCCGGGCAGCCGCTCCAGGCAGTGTCGGAAGTCGTCGGCGTGCCCGGTGTCCCCGCCGACCAGCACCAGCCGCAGCCCCTGCGGGCCGGGTCCGCCGGGCGGGAGCAGGTCGAGCAGGTGGTGCCAGTAGTCGGGGGTGAGGTCGGCGACGGCCAGGCCCAGCCCGGGCAGCCGGCCGGCCAGCTCGGTGGGCGCCCAGGTGCCGCCCGTGCCCCCGCCGCCGCCCAGCACGACCGTCGCGCCCGCGAGCAGCGGGCCGAGCACCTGTTCCAGCGCGGTGTCGGAGCCCAGCGCGGCCAGTTGCAGGACGCGTTCGCCCGGGCGCAGCCGGTAGGCGTGGACGATCCGGTCGAGGGTGAACAGCAGCGCGCGGTGGGTGACCGGTACGCCCTTGGGGCGCCCGGTCGTGCCGGAGGTGTAGATCAGGTAGGCGAGGTCGTCCGGGACGGCCCCGCCGTCGCCCGGGAACCCCCCGGCCCCGCCGTCGCCCGGGAACTCCCCGCTCCCGCCGCCCTCCGGCCCGAGCACGGACACCCGGGACGCCCCGGGGAACCCGTCACCGTCCGCGACCACCACCCGTGCCCCGCAGTCCTCGATCAGCCGGGCCAGCCGCCGCTGCGGGTGCGCCGGGTCCAGCGGCAGGAAGGCCCCGCCCGCCTTGAGCACGGCCAGCCAGGCGGTCACCAGCCCCGGCCCGCGTTCCAGGCAGACCGGCACCACCTGCTCCGGACCGGTTCCGTGCGCCCGCAGTGCGGCGGCCAACCGGGTGCTGCGCAGGTCGAGTTCGCGGTAGCTCAGCGTGGCGTCGTCGGCGACGACGGCGATCGCCTGCGGGTCGTGCGCCGCCCGCGCGCGGAACAGTCCGTGCACCGTGTCCGCGAATCCGGCCGCCGCCCGCCGTACGGGGGTTGCGCCGGGGAAGCCGAGCCCGGCCGGGTGCCACTCGCGTTCCACCCAGTCCCGGCAGTCGGCCTGCCCGGCCGGCCCGTGGACCTGCCACCAGCCGGCCGGGACGGGTAAGCCCCAGGGCCAGATCGCGTACTGACCGTCGTCGTTGCGGACCACGGCGTGACGTCCGGAGCTCGCATCCGTTCGTACGCCCCGTGCGCTGTCTGCTGCGTCGTCCACCGGCTTGACCTCGTGCTGTGACGGCAGAATGCTTGGGAGTGCGACATTTCCGACTATACGCACTCCTGCCTCGTCGAGGACGTCCGGTCCCGCCGGACGCCCCACTGCTGCGCGCAAGCGCTCGTCCGCCCCACCCGGGCCGGCCCCGCACGGGCTCGCCCGCCCAGCCCTCGCCCGAACTCCCCCGCCCGACGGGCGGGGTGATGTCGCGGAGGAGGTAGCCTCGTTGACTCGCCGGCGCCGACGCCTGATGGTCTGTTATCTGCTCTGGATGGTGCTGTTCACCGGCATCTACTACGCGAATCCGAGCCAGCGGATCATCTGGTGGACGGGCATCGGCCTCGGCGGCGTCGCCGCCATCGTGGCCGGCGTCCGTCTCAACCGGCCCGCGCACGCGCGGTTCTGGTACGTGCTGGCGCTCGCCAACCTCAGCTTCACCGTGGGCGAGGCGGTGCAGGCCGTCCAGCTGGACATCCTGCGCCTGCCCAACCCCTTCCCGTCCGTCGCGGACGCCTTCTACCTCGCCGAGTACGTGCTGTACGCGATCGGTTTGCTGGGCTTCATCCGCTGGCGCACGGCCCGTCAGGACCGCGCCGGGCTGCTCGACGCGCTCATCCTCACCATCGGGCTGGCCCTGCTCGCCTGGATCTACCTGATCCTCCCGTACACCCGGAACCCGGACCTCGGCTGGTTCCAGAAGGCCGTCTCGATCGCCTACCCGCTCGGCGACGTGGTCGTGCTCGCCCTCCTGCTGCGCCTGCTGACCCCACGCGGCGGCAGCTCCCGCTCGCTGCAGCTGCTCGCCGTGGGCTCGCTCGGCATCCTGGTCTCCGACGTGCTGTACGGGCTGGTCCAACTGCACGGCACCTGGCACATCGGCACGCCCGTCGAGCTCGGCTGGGCCGCGTTCCACACCGCCTGGGGTGCGGCGGCGCTGCACCCGTCGATGGTCGAGCTGACCCGGCCGGTGCCCACCCAGCAGCCGGACCTGAGCACCGCCCGGCTGGTGCTGCTCACCCTCGCCTCGCTGATCGCCCCGGCGATCCTGATCATCGAGTCGCTGGCCGGCAACACCAGCAACGCGGGCGTGATCGGCGCCTTCTCCGCACTGCTCTACCTGCTGGTGCTGGCCCGGCTGGCGGTGGTCGTCTCCGACCGCAGACAGGCCGTCGCCCGCGAACGGGCGCTGCGCGAGGCGGGCGCCCGGCTGACCGCGGCCGCGACGGTGGAGGAGGTCGCGGACGCCGTCCAGACCGCCGCCTCCACCCTGATGCCGGCCGTGCCCGGGCGCGTCGCCCTGCTCGCGGTGACCGAGGACGGCGTGCTGCACGTCCGGCACGCCGGGAGCGGCGCCGCCCGGCCCCGGCCGGGGGACGCCGCGCCGTCCAACCAGGTGCTCGAACTCGCCGCCGTGCGGGAGACCCTGCTGCTGCCCGTGGCGGCCCTGGGCCTGACGGCCGCCGACCCGCCCGGTGCCGCACGGTCCGGCGGCGACCGCCGCACCCGTCCCGGTGGCATGCCGTACGCCCTGGTCTGCCCGCTCACGCTCGCCGAGCGGCCCTCCGGCGACCCGCTGATCGGCGCGCTCATCGTCATCGGCACCGAGCAGGAGCTGACCGGCCTCTGGAGCTCTCTGGAGATCCTCGCCGCCCAGGCAGCCCTCGCCGTCGAGCGGGTGGTGCTGAGCCGGGAGGTCACCCGCCGCAACAGCGAGCTGTACTTCCGCACCCTGGTGCAGAACGCCAGCGACGTCATCCTGATCATCGACGCCGACGACGGCGTGCGCTACGCCTCGCCGTCCGCCGAGACGGTGCTCGGCCACCCGGACCTGGCCGGCACCCTGCTGACCGACCTGGTCCCGCCCGAGGACAGCCGGGAGGTCGGCAAGGCGCTGGCACGGATGCGCGAGGCGCCCGAGCAGTCCCGGGGCGAGCAGCCGCGCGAGCACTGGCGGCTGCTGTGCCAGGACCGCACCCCGATCGAGGCCGAGGTCCGCTTCAACGACCTGCGCGCGGACCCGACCGTCGGCGCCCTGGTGCTCACCCTGCGCGACGTGACCGAGCAGCGGCAGATGGAGCGTGAGCTGACCCACCGGGCCTTCCACGACTCGCTGACCGGCCTGGCCAACCGGGTGCTGTTCCAGGACCGGGTCGGGCACGCGCTCTCCCGGGGCGAGCGCAGCGGGGCCGTGACCGGGGTGCTCTTCATCGACCTGGACGATTTCAAGGTGGTCAACGACACCCAGGGCCACGCGGTCGGCGACGAGCTGCTGGTCGCCGTCTCGCTGCGGATCTCCACCGCGCTGCGCGCCTCGGACACCGCCGCCCGGCTCGGCGGCGACGAGTTCGCTGTCCTGGTGGAGGACGCGAGGTGGCCCGCCGACGTGGACACCATCGCGGCCGGGGTGCTGGCGGTGTTCGCCGAACCGTTCAAGCTGAAGGCGGGCGCGGTCCGGGTGAGCGCCAGCATCGGCGTGGCGACCACCGAGGACAGCGTGGACGCGGCCGAGCTGCTGACCCACGCCGACCTCGCGCTCTACTCCGCGAAGGCCTCCGGCCGCCGCCAGTGGTGCCACTACCGGCCGGCCCTCCAGACCGGGATGGTGGAGCGGCACGAGCTGAACGAGCACCTCGACTCGGCGATCGCGGAATCGGCCTTCCAGCTGTACTACCAGCCGATCGTCGACCTGCGCTCGGGCGATCTGGTCGCCTTCGAGGCGCTGGTCCGCTGGCCGCACGACCGGCGCGGGATGGTGCTGCCCGACGAGTTCATCGCCCTCGCCGAGGAGAGCGGCCAGATCGTCCCGCTCGGCGCCTGGGTCCTGGAGCGCGCCGCCCAGGAGGCCGCGGCCTGGCACGCCGCGAGCTCGGCGGTCCGTACGGCTGCCGGCCGGCCGCCGCTGCGGGTCAACGTCAACGTCTCCGCCCGCCAGTTCCGCGACGCCGGTTTCGTGGACGTGGTCCGCCAGGCCCTGGCCGGCTCCGGCATCGACCCCCACACCCTCGTCCTGGAGCTCACCGAGTCGGTGCTGATGCGCCGCGACGACCGCATCCACGCCGACATGGCCACCCTGTCCGGCCTCGGCGTCGGCATCGCCATCGACGACTTCGGGACCGGGTACTCCTCGCTGTCCTACCTGCGCGAGTTCCCGATCTCCCTGCTCAAGATCGACAAGTCCTTCATCAACGGCCTCGGCCACTCACCCCAGCAGTACGCCCTCGTCGAGGGCATCGCCCGGATCGCCGACACCCTCGGCGTCCAGGTCATCGCCGAGGGCATCGAGCACCCCGAACAGCGCGACCTGCTCGCCGCCATGGGCTGCCCGCTCGGCCAGGGCTACCTCTTCGCCCACCCCATGGACTCCCCCACGGCCCGCGCTCTGGTCCGCAGCACCTCCTACGAGCCCGCCTGAGCGGCCGCTCGTCACTCCTTCCGCAACGCGCGCGACAGCACCGCGAGCAGCGCCAGCGTGGGCACCGCGTGCCCCGCCTCGACGGCCCGGACGTCGGCCTCCGGGAGCCCGGCGCGGGCGGCGAGAGCGGGGAGGGTGAGGCCGAGGGCGGCACGTCGGGCACGGACGGCGCGGGCCAGGGCGTCGGCGGGGTCACCGTCCGGGTGGGCGGGGAAGTCCTCGATCAGGGGGCGCGCCAGGTCCACCGGATTCTCCTCATCGGCCTGCGGGGCGCACAGTCTGACATGCCGTCAGCGGCGGCAGTCCCCAAGCGGAGGTCAAGGTTCCTTGACCTCCGCTTGAGGCCTGCGCCTGCCGTCACCGCGCGCCCAGGAGTTCACGCGGACCAGGTGGGCCTTCGCCCGCTTCACCCGGGCCTGGGGCTCGGTCAGCCGAGCGGCAGCTCCAGCCGGGACTCGCTCCCGCTCGGCGAGCCGATGGTGGTGGTGCCGTTCACCGCGGCGAAGGAGTACAGCTCGTCACGGCTGTTGACGACCAGCGTCAGCCGGTGACCGACCGGCAGGTCGTAGGCGGTGGGCTGGAGCTTCCAGCTGACGGTCGCGTCCACGCCCGGGGTCAGGTCGAGCGCGGTGTACGGCTCGTGCGCGATGATCCGCGCCGTGCCGTCCGCGGCGACGTCGAACAGGTAGGCCACCAGGGTGGCGGCCTCCCCCGTGCTGCGCACCGTCAGCCGGACCTCCGCGGCACCGCGGATGCGGCGGGCCACCTCGCCCTGCCCGGTCAGCGGGTCCGTCGACCAGACCAGCAGGCTGTCCCGCTCGAACTCGGCCAGGACGTACCTCCGGGGGTTGCCCGTCCACTCCTTCTGACCCGTCCCCATGACCTCGTCGACCGCAGTGGCCTTGGTCAGCTCGCCGACGGTGAAGCTCCGCGCCCAGTCGGCCGCCGGCTTGTCGGCCAGTGCACCGTCACCGTCGCCGTTGGTCCCCGTCAGGTACCAGTTCTCGCGGCTGGTGGTGACGTCCGCCCACGCGTCGCACTCCTCCCGGCGGGCGGCCTCGGTGATCCGGTTGCCGCCGCCCAGCGCCGGCTTGGTCTTGTAGGTGAACATGACCTGGCTCTTCACCTGCTTCCGGCGCGGGACGTCGTTGTCGACGCCGAGCAGGTGGTGGTCCAGGAAGTCGTAGGCCTCCTGGACCGGCTCCCGCAGGCCGGGGAACGGCAGGTGGGTCAGCAGGCCGGACAGGCCTGCGCCCTCGGGAGCGCCGTGGTCGCCGATCCACAGGTTCAGGTGCTTCGGCACGTCGAGCCGGCTGAACACGTCGACCACCGAGGCGGCCGGGAAGAGCGTCTCGTGCCAGGTGTTGGAGACGAAGGTCGGGATGCCCCGCGCGTTGGTCTCCTTCAGGTAGGTCTCCGGGGAGCGCTTGTTGCCCCAGGCGATCACGTCGTCGAGGTCGCGGTTCTCGTCGAACTTGTCGAGGATGTCCCGGGTCTCCTCGTCGAACTTCTCCTCCTTCGAGCCGCCGGTGAAGCCGACCAGCAGCTCGACGGCCTTCACGTGCCGGGTGTTGTTGGCGTAGAGGCTGGTGGCCAGGTTGCCCCAGGTGCTCAGCGCGACCACGGCGGCGACCCGCTTCCTGCGGTCGTGCGCGGCGACCAGCTGGCTGATCCCGGAGCCGTAGGACTCGCCGAGGAAGCCGACCCGGCTCGGACTGAAGCGCCCCTCCGCGTAGGTGATCACGTCCGACCCGTCGGACCAGTCCTTGGGCCCGGCGACGTCGACGTACCCCTCGGAGGTGGAGATCCAGTTCGGGTAGCCGAGGCCGCGGGGGGTGTAGGCCAGCACGTGGTAGCCGCGCAGCGCCAGCTTGAAGTAGGCGTAGACGAAGGGCAGCCAGCCGACCGGGCTCCAGCCGGCGGGCACGATCACGACCGGGCGCGGCTCGTCGCCGTTCAGCTTGACGGCGAACGCCGACAGGCGGGTGCCGTCCTCCACCGTGATCGTGGTGGCGTCGATGTCGGCGATCTGCCGCACCTTGGCCACCAACTCGGCCAGCTCCGGCGGAAGCTGGACGGTCTTGACGCCCTGGGCGGCCGCCAGCAGGCCGTTGCCGAGGTCGATGACGGCCTGGTTGACGGTGGCGCCGGGGCCCCAGAGGCCGTTGTCGGCGATGCCAGCCAGTGTGGTCTCGGTGATCGCCGGGATCGGCTCTCCATTGAAGCTGGTCATACGAACCACCCTTTCCGTGACGGATACTGACCGCATCATGGTCCGGAGCGACCGGACCTTAACTGATGAGTCGTCAGATTCGCTCGGATAGGTGGTTCGTGGGCATCCTCCCCTGCCGACCGCCGGTCCGTGGTAGTCGCCGCGTCACCCGAGCGCATCGACCGCCGAGGTGATCAGCGCCCGGGCGCGGTCGCCGTACACGGCCGTCGCGGACAGCTTCTCGAAGGCGTCGAGGTAGTGGGCGATCTCGCGCGGCCGGGTGACGGTCAGGCTCGCCGTGAGGGTCTCCACCTCGACCTGCTCGCTGTCGTAGACGCTGAAGGTCTCCAGCGGCCACACCTCCCGCGCCGCGCCGGCCGGGATGATCCCCAGCGAGACGGCGGGCAGCGCGGTCACGGTCAGCAGGTCGCCGAGCTGCCCCCGCATCGTGCCGATGTCGCCGACGCGGTGGCGCAGGACCGGCTCCTCCATCAACAGCGCGAACCGCTGTCCGCCCTCCCGGACGATGCGCGAACGGGCGAGCCGGGCGTCGACCGCCTCGGCGACGTCGTCGGGTGTGCCGTGGAAACGGGTGATGGCGGACAGCAACGCCGTTGCGTAGTCCCGGCTCTGCAGGAAGCCGGGGACGAGGGAGGAGCTGTAGACCCGGAACACCTCGGTGCGCTCGAAGAGCGGCACGTAGGAGTTCTGCAACCGCGCGAGCCCGGCACGCCGGAGCCGGCGCCACTCCACGTACATCGACTCGGCGGACCGCGTCGCGGCGATGAGGTCGGCCGACTGTTCCTCCGCCCCGCAGAGCCGGCACCAGGTGCGGATGTCCTCGTCGGAGGGCGCGGTCAACGCGTTGATGATCCGTGAGGACTTGGAGGGGTGCCAGCCGGCTCGGTGGGCCAGTTCACGCCCGTTGAACCCGGCATCGCGGCACAGTTCCCGGAGGCGGTCGGCGACTTCCTTCCGGGCCGCTCGCGCACTGCTGGACGGCATGACTGAGGGCATGGTTCACCTGCCTGGATAGGGCTGAACCGGACACTTCCCGCGCGGTTCGTGCCGAGAAGCGTAACCGCGCGCGGCTGCCACTTCCGAGCCGACTGCAGTCAGCTGCAAACGAGTTGGAAAGACCACCGCCGGGGCCCCCCGCGCGGGGGGGGGGGGGGGGGGGGGGGGGGGCCGCACAGTGGGTGGGCGGGGGGGTGGAGGAGAACGCCACCCCATAAAAACAACAAGGTGAGAGCTGGGGCG
>NZ_JBIWNZ010000017.1:58811-75894 GCF_044767505.1 Kitasatospora sp. NPDC101235 | reverse complement strand
GCCGCCGCCTGCCCCCTCAAACCGGGTTGCAACCCCCCCCGCCGCCCCGCCGCGGGTGGGGGCGGCCCGGCGGGGAAAGCGGGGGCCAAGTCGGGCAGGACGGCAGGGTGACTCCCCGGGCCAGGACATCTCCGCAGGTCGGATGACGGGGCGGGGTCGAGCGTCGAGCGTCGAGCGTCGAGCCGGGAGGCGTATGCGGGATGTTCAGTGGCGGGCGGCCGTCGAGCGGCTCCGCTCCGGAGGCGTGACGGGCCGGGCGGGCCCGGGCGGCTGCTGGACGAAGGGGAGGCACAGGTCGGCCGTGGCCTCGGCGTGGACCGTGAACTGCTCGCGGGCCTGCGCCGGGTCGCGGGCCTCGATCGCCGCAGCGAGGGCGCGGTGCCGCTGGTCGGGCATGCTCCGGGCCTGCGGGCCGCCGGGGTGGCCGGCCAGCAGTCGGGTCAGTTCGTGCTGGATTCCCTGTTCGGCTTCCAGCAGCCTTCTGGAGCCGGAGAGTTCGGCGATGTGGAGGTGGAGTCCGGCGTCCGCCGTGCGGTACGCCTCCGGGTCGGCGACCGCCGCGTCGGCGACGGACTCGAGTTCGCGCAGCCTGGCCAGTCCCGCTTCCGAGGCCCTGCGGGCAGCCCGTGCGGAGGCCTCTCCGGACACCGCGATCCGCCAGGCCGTCAGCTCCTCGATGTCGGCCAGCGTGTACGGGTGGAGGGCGGTCAGCTCGCCGATCCGGGAGAGGACGTCGGGGACGACGTAGGTGCCGGCCCCGTGACCGCGCCGGGTCTCGATCAGGCCGTCCTCCCGCAGCACCGCCATCGAGTGGCGAATGGTCATCACGGCGACCCCGAACAGCTCGGCGAGGCTCTTCTCCGGGAGCAGGCGGTCGCCGCCGACGAGGATCCGTGCGCCGATCAGCTCGCCGAGCCGGCGCGCGATGGCCTCCGCGGCCCCGGCCGAACGTACCGGCGAGATGTGTTGCGTCCACCCCTTGTCATCCACGAAATCTATCTTCTAGATTTCGCATCGCATACGCAAGCTGTTCGCATGGAGAACTCATGAGCCGCACCGAGCACCCAGCCCCCCTGATCGGGATACCCGTACGCCTCAGCGATGGCGACGCGCCGGACGCCGACCACCGCATCGGCGAGGCGAACCGCATCTTCGACGACGTCGTGGACCTGATCCGGGCGGCCGGCGCCGAGCCCGTCCTGGTGCGACCGCACTCCGACGAGAGCCCGCTGGACGCGCAACTCGCCGGCCTGCGCGGCTTCGTGGTGCCCGGCGGCGGGGACGTCGATCCGGCCCTGTACGGAGCCGATCCGGCCCACCCGGCGCTGTACGACGTCAACCCCGCGCAGGACGAGCTCGACGCCGCCGTCATCCGGTACGCCCTGGAGCACCGGCGGCCGCTGCTCGGCATCTGCCGCGGCATGCAGCTGCTCAACATCATCCGCGGGGGGAGCCTCCACATCGACCTGGCGCCGAGCTCCGTCGAGCACGACGCGGCGCCCGGGGAGGAGTGGGGCGTCCACGAGGTCGAGCTGTCGGCCGGCACCGCGCTGGCCGAGGTGTTCCACCGCGACCGGATGCCGGTGGCGACCGGTCACCACCAGGCGATCGACCGGGTGGGCGACGGACTGCAGGTGTCGGCCCGCGCCGACGACGGATGCGTGGAAGCCGTCGAGGCGGTCGCCGACCCCCAGGCCTTTGGCCCGGCGGCCTGGACCGTCGGCGTCCAGTGGCACCCCGAGGCGTTCGAAGCCGACCCCGAGCTGCGGCTGCCGCTGTTCAGCGCGCTGCTGACCCAGGTGCAGGCCCAGCAGAGAGCGGAGCCGCGGTCGTGAACGACGCAGACACGAGAGTGGGAAGCGCGGCCAGCACCCCGAACGTCGCGGGCAACGCCCCGACCGCCACGGGCGGCGGACCGCAGCTGGCTCAGAGCCTCCTCAGCCGCCACATGACCATGATCAGCATCGGTGGCGCGGTGGGAGCCGGGCTCTTCGTCGGCTCCGGAGTGAGCATCCAGCAGGCGGGCCCGGGCGTCCTGATCGCCTACGCCATCACGGCCGCCATCGTCATCGCCGTCATGCGGATGCTCGCCGAGATGTCCGTGACCCGCCCCGACACCGGCGCCTTCGCCGTGTACGGCCGGATGGCCTTCGGCCGCTGGGCCGGGTTCGCCAGCGGCTGGATCTACTGGGTCGGCTGGCCCCTGGGGCTGTGCATCGAAGCGATCGCGGCCGCGCGGATCGTGAACGGCTGGCTTCCGGCACTTCCGGTCTGGCTGGTCGCCCTGGTACTGGTCGGCCTGATGGTCGGCGTCAACCTCGCCTCCGTGCGCGCTTACGGCGAGATGGAGTTCTGGGTCGTCTGGATCAAGGTCGCGGTGATCGCGCTGTTCATCGGCGTCGGCATCGTCGCGGTGGCCGGCCTGCTGCCGGGCACCCCCGCACCCGGCACCGGGAACCTGCTGGGCCACGGAGGGTTCCTCCCCATGGGGTTCAGCGGTGTGGTCATCGCCACCTCGGGTGCGATGTTCTCCTTCTCCGGCACCGAGATCGTGACCATCGCCGCCGGTGAGGCGCAGGACGCCGCCGCCGCGATCCGCAAGAGCACCCGGACCATCCTGTGGCGGGTCACCGTGTTCTACCTCGGCTCGCTGGCCGTGGTCGTCATGCTCCTGCCCTGGGACAGCGCCGCCGTGGGCGAGAGCCCGTTCGCCGCCACCCTCAGCCACCTCGGTATGGGCAACGCGTCCACCGTGCTGAACATCGTGCTGTTCGCGGCGATGCTCTCCACGATGAACTCCCAGGTCTACGCCAGCTCCCGGATGCTGTTCGCGCTGGCCCGGGACGGCGACGCCCCGTCCCTCTTCGCCCGCATCTCCCGGCGCGGGGCGCCGCACGCGGCCATCCTGTTCACCGCCTCGATCGCGGCGCTCTGCCTGCTCCTCCAGGTCTTCCACCCCACGACCGCTTTCAGCCGACTCGTCGACGTCACCGGAGACACCGTCTACGTCACCTGGATCGGCATCGCCGCGGCCCACCTGGTGCTCGGCCGTCGCGACCGCGCCGAAGGGCGCCGCCCCGTCCCCGGCACCGGCGTCTGGCTCTTCCCGGTGCTCACCTGGGTGACGCTGATCGCGCTCCTCGCGCTGTACGCGGTGATGATCGCCCTCCAGGAATCGCGAACCGATGCCGTGCTGGCGCTGGCGCTCACCGTGGCCGTGGCCCTGGTCGGTCTGTGGCTGCAGCGGAGGCGTCCGACACCGTCGAACTGAGCGACCGCCGGTCCGCAGGCCGCCGGCCGTCCGGGCCCTGAGCCACGGGGAGTGGGAAGTCGGCCGGTCCGACTTCCCACTCCCCCGCGCGAGGGACGGATCGCCCTGGAACCAGGCCCCGGGAAGGACGACCCGGCTCTCCGGGCCGAGCACTGTGGAGCCACTCGGCAGCACCCGCCGCCGGGCGAGGACGCAGGAGGGGACAAGGTGCACGCACCGACACCGGCGACAGCACGAAGGACCGTGGCACTGGGCATCGCTGCCGCCGTCCCGTACATCGCCGTCAAGAGCTACTGGGCAGCGGGCGGCAGGGCCGGCCTTGCCGACGGGTTCGACGTGGCAGACGAGTTCACCCGCAACGGTGCGCCCGACGCACTGGTGTGGCTCGAACAGCACGGCGTCGACTTCACCGCCGTCCTCGCGCTGACGGGACTGGCCCTGGCCTGCGCACTCGTCCGGCCATGGGGGCGGCACCTCCCCCGGCGGCCGCTGCTCGTCCTGGCCTGCGCAGGAACCCTGCTGGTCCCCTACGGCCTCCTCACCGCGCTGCTCGCCCTCACCGGGAACGACGGCAGCGCGGGAACACCGATCACCGGGTGGATCGCGCCGGCCGGAGTCGGCGCCTTCCTCGGGATCGGGACGGCCCTGGGCGTCGGGGCCTGGTCGCACCGGCACCCGGAGCACCGGCGGACTACCGGTGCCCGCGCCGCCGGGCCCAGTCCTCGCGGGTGACGGCGTACTCCACATCGCCGTGCTCGGCCCCCTCGATCGGGTCGGGCCACTCCTCGAAGAACGTGCGGACCAGGGACAGCCCGGCCTTCTCCATGACCCTCCGCGAGGCGGTGTTGACCGTCATCGTGGTGGCCACGACCCGGTCCGCCCCCAGTTGCGTGAACGCGTGCCCCACCAGCGCCCGCGCGCCTTCGGTGGCGTGGCCCTGGCCCCAGGCGGACGGCAGGATCCGGTAGCCCAGCTCCGTACCGCCGTCCAGGCCGACGCTGCTCGCGGGCCGCAGCGAGAACCAGCCCAGGAACGCACCGGACGACTTCTCCACCGCGGCGAAACAGCCCTGGCCGTCGGGGAGTTCGCCGTACTCGCGGAGGATGCGCGGGAGCTGCTGCCGCTCGACGACGTCCCTGGGCACCGGGCGGCCGTCGTCGATGTACCGCATGACGTCGGGGTGGCCGTGCAGGGCGGCCAGGGCGTCGGCGTCCGCCCCGGTGAAGCGTCGGAGCGTCATCCGCCCGGTTTCCAGGTAGGTGTCCACAGCGCCGATTCGAGCAGGGCGCCCGGCCTGCGGCAACCGATTTCCGGTCGTCCCCGAAACCGGCCGGGACGGCGCGCCGCTGCTGGGCGGGCGTCAGGAGTGCGCGGCGGCCCGGTCGGAGTCACTGCGCAGCACGCAGAACTCGTTGCCCTCGGGATCTCCGAACACACAGAATTACCAGTTTTGAAGCCCCGCCCGGGATCGGTCCGGACGGGGCGAGGGGGTCCTACTTGCTGACGATTCGGTGGTGCGGGACTGCCCAGCAGTCACGGGACCAGTGCCGGAGCACTCCGTCAGTCCAGGGTCGGCAGTCGTTGGCGGTCCGGGGCTCGTAGCGGACCCGGTGGCGGCCCGGGGCGAAGATCTGCCACCCGTCCCGCTCGCACTGCCTCAGGCCCCGTGCGTTGCCCTTACGGGTGCCGTCCGGGAGATCTTTTATGAATGCGTGTGCCATCACGCCACCGCCCCGAGGGTGTGTGCACCCGGGTAGGTGTATCCGGTGTCAGGGAGGCCGAGTGCGACCGCGCGGAGGGCTGCGCGCCGTTCACACTGCCGCCGCCGCTCCTCGTACTGGCGCTGCATCTCGTCCAGCTCGGCGAGCCATGTGCCGTGGTCGATGTGCGGGCGGACCAGGGGCCCCATGTACAGGCGGTCCGGTTCCGGGGCTGGCTCGGGGGTGATGGCCTTCGGGTCGAGCTTGCGGTGCCGGGGGGTGGCGGCGGTTGCGGGGCGAGGGTCGTTTGCCCGGTGTCGGCCGCGCGGGGCCTTGTCGCGGGTGAGCCAGAGCGCCAGGATCGTTGCCCCCGAGAGGCAGCCGGCGGCGGCGGTGAACCAACTCCAGAATGTAAGGTCTGACATGTCGAGTGCTCCCATAAGCATTCGGCGGTTGACCCCCGGCAGCCGGTCCTAAGCGGCGGTCGGGGGTTCTTTCGTGGATGACGATAGACCTTAACGTCAAGCAACGTAAAGGGACGTAAAGGCACTGGCCCCATGTGTGCATGGGGGCGGACTACCCCGGTACCGTTCTGGTCATGGAATTCGGCCCAGACGACCTGATCGACCGCGAGGCGCCCGAGCCGCCATTTCAGCAGCTCACGGCGATCTTGCGCGCCCGCATCCAGCGCGGCGACTGGGCTCCGCGGCGAGCGATCCCGTCCGAGGCTGCCCTATGCGGCTTGTACTCACTGTCCCGGCCCACGGTCCGGCGCGCGATTGCCGAGTTGGTTCGCGAGGGCTGGTTGTTCGTCGTGCACCCGCGTGGGACGTTCGTGGCCGAGCGCGTTGATCAAACCGAAGGAGACGAGTAGGCCCCGCCCGCGCTGGTGATCCACGGGACGGGGCCTTGACGGGGCGCGGGTCGGCATTGGGTCGTCGGTCGAAGTCGACGCCCGCTCCCCGGCCCGAGCTTGCCGTCCCCTATCTCCTGCGGTGCCGTCCGTTGCCCTTACGTAGAAGTGCAACGGGTGTGTCGTCCTGTGGTGGGGCGTAGTCGTCCCCCCGCCGAACAATCACGGGGTACGCGTCAGCGTAGGTGTCGGCCACGCCTACCGGCTGCCACTCCTGCCCGTCCCACTCGACCACCAAGCGCGGGGTGTCTTGGAACAAGTGGCCCCGTCGTACGTCTGAAGCGAGTATCAGCGCGTCTCGTGTGCCCGGCGGGCGGGTGCCACCGGCACGGGCGGCGTACCAGTCGGACACGGGTTCGTTGTCGGGTTCGAGCACGGCTGATCCTCTCGCTCGGCGTCACCACGAGGTTATCCGCCGTTGTCGTCCGGCGGGATGGTGCCGGGCCAGCCGAACAGTCCGAGGATCGGGCGCTTCCGCAGCGCCTCGGCGTACTCGGTCGAGCCGTCGAACTCGCGGAAGTTGGTGATCGGGTCGTCCGCGGCGAGCAGCATGGCAACGGCGCAGGTCAGACAGAAGTCCTTACCCGTATCCAGATCCCGAAGGTTCGCGTATCGCTGACAGCCGGACCACTCGCACATCCGGCGGTGCCGTCCTCCGGTTGCCCGTCTCCGTGCCATGCTGAGCTGTCCCAGCCCTCTCTACTTGGGTTCCTGACCGAGCACCGAGAGGCGCTGTCCCGAACGGAGTCGCAGCGCGACCGTATCGGCCGGAAGGTCGGCGAGCGAGCCACGGAAAAGCTCGACCAGTTCGCCGGCGAGCTTGGTGAAGTCCTGCCCACCGAGGTTCGGCGGAAGTGCATCGCGCAGCGCCTCGCAGTCCTCGCCCAGCTCCCAGAGCTTCCGCAACGCCCAATGCTTCGTGAGGAGTTGTACGCCGAAGGTAATGTGGAGACTGTGCTCCTCAGTGCTCTGTCCGGCGTGCACCCACCCGCGCGGGATGAACAGCACTTGCCCGGCCCGCAGCGTGACCGAGAAGTCCGGGGCGTTCGCCGCGAAGCGGAGCTTGTCCTCCGGAGAGAACCCGATCTTCGACCAGTTGTGGTGCTCCAGCGGGTTGACGAACGTCGGGGCGAACAGTCGCCAGTTCTTCGCGCCCTCGGTCTGTGCGATGAAGACATGGTGGCAGTCCCAGTGCCACCCGAACCCCTGCGCCTTCCCGGCCGGGGTGAGGTAGAAGTTCCCCGTCACGGGGTGGCCGAGCATGGACGACAGTTCCTTGCAGAACTGCATGATCGGCGGGTAGGACCGGTGCAGGCCGTTGAGAACCAGGGTGTCGGTCGGGTGGTCGGCGGACGGACGCTCGGCAGTCAGCACACCGTCGCGGACCATGCCGAATCCTCCCGGGCGGACATCCGGATCGGCCAGGATCTCGCGGACCGCCTGCCTGGTCGCGAGCTGTTGCAGGTCCGCCGCGTCGCGGTCGTACACCGTGGGCACCGAGGGCCACGCGGTGCGGAAGGTGTCCGGGTCGGTGACCAGCCTTGAGAGTGCGGTCTGCATGGCGGGGCTTCCTTCTCGTAGGGTGGGAAGGGGCGACCGCCCCACCTGAATTGGGGCGGTCGCCTCTCGCTCAGTTGCTGGTGTGTCAGGCGCCGATCAGGTGGTCGTACTGGCCAGACACGAAGGCGTCGCGCAGCTTGCGCAGCTCACCGCGCGTACCGGTGATCACGGCGCCGTCGTTGTTGATGTTGGCCAGCGCCACCAGGTCGTTACCGGCATCGGCGACGGCGAAGCACTCCACCTTGTCGTCCAGGTGGGAGTACGACGCCACCGACCACTCCAGGCCGGGGTGCGACGCCGGGTCGAACTCAACGGGCTTGTTCATGTGCATTCCTCTTCTTGTCAGCGAGCATGGCGGGCGCCATGTCCGTTGGCGGTGCTGCCGCTGCGCCGGGTGGCGTTGCGGGCGATGTTCACCCGTCCCGGCCGGTCATTGTCACGTGACGCGCAGCCGGGCAGGGGGTCTGTGGGTGGCTAGGTGGAGTGCGGTTCGGCGACCGGTTCCCCGAAGGCCCGCACCAGCCCTTCGCCGAACCGTTGGCTCGTCTTGTCGCCCGCCGCAGCTTGATCGACCCGGCGACGGCCGATCCGTTCCCAGTAGGTCTGTGCGGCCGGCTCCAGCGCGAGGACGCAGAGAAGGAAGTCCAGTTCTCCGTCCGGCATTTGCCCGGCGCGGTGCTTCGCGGCCGTCAGCGAGAGCGCGCGGTCCACGTGGATCACACCCGCGCGAGTTTCGTGATCCAGCCCAGCCGACAAAGGGTGGTCCGTGTACCACTCGGGGGGAGCGTCGCCAGTGAGCCGCTGGTCCATGTCTTCAACGGCGAGGATGATCCGGCGCTGGTGGTACCGGCGGTTGAGCAACAGGTGGGCGAGGCCCACTCCGGCGAGCACTCCGGCGCCGAGCAGCACGGCGCGGGCGGTCCGCATCGTGTCTCCTTTGTAGATCGATGGTGGTTCCCCGTCCTGGCGGGTGCTGATTCCCGATTCCGCCAGGACGGGAGTCGCTTGGACCGGCCCCCCGACCGAGCGCACAGTCAGAAACATCCGGCGGGGGACCGGCATGCGTCCGGGCAGCAGCGTCCGGAACGCGACCCGACAGGTTTGCCGGGAGCTTGGGTCAAGCGAGGTGCTCGGCGTCCGTGTCCTCGGGTTCGAGGATGACGCCCTGGTCCAGGAGCTGCGCAAGCTCGGCGTCCAGTCGTGACGGGGCCTCAACAGCCACTACGGGGCAGTCCCACACCATGTCTGCGGTGCCCGGTTCACGTATGTACGCCACGCCTTCTTTCACGCTGTGCACGATTCCCACCCGGGCCGGCGGTCGGCTATCCCGGGCCACAGACCCCGGCGACGGACCGTTGAGCAGGGAATTGCCCGTGATGATCTTGGGTTCGCCCGCTTCTTCCCTGCGCTTGCGGGCCTTGTGCTCCGCCAACGCGGCTCCCCTCAGCACCTTCTTTGCCATGCGGCCCCTCCCGAGGGCTTGTCGTCGTGCGGGCCCCGCCCCCAGTCGTCCGCGCCGTCCACATTCGTCACGTCACCGGGGGCGGGGTTGTGCTTCCCGGCGGGCCACAGGATTCCGCCGGGGGTCTTGGGGTCGCCCCGGCCCTAACCGGGGAACCGGGCCGAGGCGACGGTGCACGCGCCCCTCGCGCACCCTTCCGCCGGGGGACCGGCGGGTAAGCCCGGAGCACCGGGGGATAGGTAAGTGCTCCGGGAGATCAGACGGACTCCGACCGTCCCCGACGTCGGGCCAACAGCCCGTACCAGGGGCGGAGTTGGATGGTCCGGTGGAAGCGTCGGGCATACCGCCAGTAGTGCGAGCCGCACACGATCAGGATCGTGTGTTGCCCGATCGCGGGCACCGCTGTGACTTCGCGCGCCGTGCCGCAGGGCGCACACACGCCCTCTTCCCAGCGCAGGCCATCCGGCAGGGGCGGAAGCTCGGTCACCGTGCTCACCGGCCGACCCGTTCGCGCCGAGTCTCCCGGCACGGCGCCGAACCACGCCGATCCGCGGCCCGCACCCGGGCGTGGGCCCGTCTTCGCCACCACGTTTCCCACTCCCCTCCATACGCGATGCCGAGCTCGGCGACCGCCAGGGCGACGGAGGCAAGGCGCCGCCTCATCCCGTGTACCTGACGTCCGCCGCCGGCTCCGCGTGCCGCATACCGTCCCGGATGCGCTCGTTGACCGTGGCCGTCCGGACGTGCACCGGGTCCGCCGTCCACGGCTCGCCGCCGTGAAGCGGTTCGAGCTGCCAGCGACCATCCGCCGCACCCTGGTACGTGCCGACGATGCCCCGCGACAGGTCGACCACCGGGTCACCGACGCCCGGCGCCCGGAGCGGGAGCAACTCGCCCTCGGGTTGCGGGCTGCCGGTGGCTAGCGGCTGATGCTGCTCGGCCTCGTGTTCGTCGTACGTCTTCGGCACGGCCGTTCCTCCACTCGGGCCAGCGGGCTTCCCCGGTGCACCACCGATCCTTGGCGCTCAGATGGGCCAAAGCACCCCCGTATCCGAGACATGAGGGCGGTCTGCGCGCTAGCGTCCAAGAAGGCCCAAACGTCTGGGGGATGACCCTTGAACATCGCTCTCCGACAAGGTATGGCAGACGCGAAACTCACTCCGCGCCAACTAGCGACCCGCGTAGGTGTCACACCTAAGACCGTGGAACGCTGGCTCTCGAACGCCGCGTTAGTACCACACCAGAAGAACCGTAACGATGTGTGTGCAGCCCTGGGGGTTGATGAGCAAGTGATCTGGCCCAACACGGTCCGAGCGAACCTCAAGACCGGTCATGACCGGGAGGTTTTCGCCGCCTACCCGTACCGGTCAACCTGTCCAACTTCGGTATGGAACCAGCTAATTGGGGATTCCGTGGATGAAATCTTCCTGGCCGGATACACGAACTATTTCGTGTGGCTGGAGCAGCCGGCGCTACATCAAACGCTGCGGCGCAAGGCCGAGTCTGGGTGTCGTGTCCGGTTCCTACTGGGCAACCCTGAGTCCGAGACCACGCGGCAACGGGAGCGCATCGAAGGTGTGGCGCTGACCGTATCGACCCGAATTCGAATCACCCTTGAGCATCTGGAAAAACTCTCCGGCATTGAAGGCGTCGAAGCACGGTTCAGCGCACCCGACGATGGGCCCAACCATGTAAGCCTGTCAGTCTTCCGATTCGATCGCGATGCCCTGGTAACCCCACATCTGGCACGGATGGTTGGGCATGACTCACCGATGATGCACCTTCGCCGATCGCAGGACGGCGGACTGTTCGATCGGTTTGCGGAGCATGCAGAAGAGCTGTGGGAGCGCGGCGTTCCGACTCGCTGATAAATGCAAAAGGCCCCGCCCTGACCCCGTAGAGGGAGATCAGGACGGGGCCCTTGCGATTTCAGCAACTGGTCAGGCGTTGTCGCGGTCGAATGATTAGTCCCAGATATCCGAGTCGTCCTCGGGCTCCGGCGGTGCGATGGCCGCGCGGGCGCTCGGGGACAGCCCCAACTCCCTGATATAGCGCGCAAGTTGGGAGCGGTACTGTGCTGCGATGGTGGCGGCACCGTTCTTCACAGTGCCACGCTCGGCAGTGACCATGAGTCCGCGTTCGGACAGGTCCCGCTCTGCCTGGTCGATGCGGGCCACGCAGACGCACAGATCCTTGACGGTCGAGTGGTCCACTTCGCCGAGCCCGGCAGCTACTTCGAGAATCGGCACAACGCGCTGCCACTCGGTCGAAGCCGTTTCCCGACAGCGGATATTGGCGTCTTGGATCTCGGCGGCCGGCGAGTCCTTGAACACGTCTCGCCAATCGGGCTCGGCGAGAACGGCGCGAGGAACGATTACTCCCTCTCTGATCTCGGCCTTGGACGGGTTCCCTTCGCGGGCCCGCATTGCCGCTGGCTTGGGTCGGTATCGATCGGCCATGGTCTCCTTTCTAAACTCGCTGTAACGGCGCACGGGGCAACCAAAAGTTGCCGCAGCCCCGGCGCGCTCTCGGCGCCTCCCTGTCGTGCAATTTCTAGTCGGATAGGGAGTCACCGCCTGGGTATGGTCAGCGTCGAACTGGCCTGGCGTGCGCCGCAGCCCATCCGCCCGGTTGATTCCGCGCTGTTTCTCCGTTATGGCACGACGTGCACAAAGGTCGCAGATATTGCGGTGCATCTGGATTTACGATTCCCTCGGCTGCAAGTTGCTTGCGGGACTTCGGGAAGTGGTCAGCCACCTTGGCGGCCTGGCCGCACAGAACACACCAGGGGTTCGCGTGCAGGAAAGCGCGGCGGGCGCGGGGCCAGCCTGGACCGTACGCACTGGTGCCCGGCGTGGCTCGGTTCCTGGTTGCCTCTCGCTCATGTTCCTTGCAGCGTCCACCAGTTGTCAGCTCGGGGCAGCCGGGAACGGGGCACGAGGTGCGGGGCTTACGCGGCATCGGGCCCCCTCGGTGGGATGGCCGGCGGATTGATCGGAGTTCCGTCCGGCTGCCTCGGAGTCACATCCACAACCAGCACGCGACCGGAACTTGGGTCACGCATCCGCTGGACGCCCCGCGGCATCGGGGCTCCACCGTCAGCTACTGGCAGCCCAGTTGGGGCGTCCGACCACACGGGCCTACCCTGTGCGTCCCGGGGGAAATGCGGATAGGTCCCGTCTGGACCGGGGTCGAGCGCGTCAACGGCCATGGTCAGTCAGTAGCTTCGATGTATGCCTGACGCTTGGCATCGAGCTGTTCGGCAAAGGCGGAAGCGATTTGTCCGGCGACCGCGTCAACGGCCCTGGCCATGTCGTCGATGATGGGCAGGTCATACCAACGCTGCTCAGGAACGGTGCGCTCCTCCCCCAACCGGGCCTGTGCGTTCTGCGCGGCCGTCAGAATCTTTTCGCGCTTGAATCGCTCGGCACGGCGGGCAGCGTACGCCTGAAACCACGGCTCAGCGGACAGCTGTTCAAGGAACTCGTCATACAGTTCGCTACCGCGGTCGCTCCGCTCGGCGGCCTGCTCCCTCCATGTCTTGAGGAACGCCCGGTCGTAATCGGCACCGCGCTCGTCGCGGCGGGATCGCTCGGCCTGCTCTGCGGCCTCTAGAACGGCCTCCGCGTCGGCCAGTGGGGCGGTGACCTTGTCCCGCTGTGCGCGCAGCTTGGCGACCCGCTCAGCGGCCTTCTCGATCTCGTTGTTCATATCAGTTACCGCCCTTGCTGGTGTCGCATCCGTGGCGGGCCGCCGCCTGCTTGTCGTTCTCGTAGTAGCCGAGACTGATGCGGGCAGTGGTGCCCATCCGGTCGAACATCTCGGGGTTCGAGTCCCGCAGCGCGGCCAGGCGCTCCATGCGCTCGTCTCGCCGCCACGCGGCAGCGCGGTCCCGATCCTTGTCCCGGGGCCCGTCCAGATATGGAACCTGGTGCAGGGTGTTTCCCATGGTGTTCTCTCCAATTATCTGATTCACGACGGGGCTCCCCCGCATAAGTAGGGGCGGCCCTCGCCCGCTCTCTCGGCTTCTGTGGGGAGCAAGGGTTTCCGGCCGCTCTTCCAGCAGGGGAGGCGGGTGCTTCCGCTCTGGTGGTGGGGTGGCGAGAGCGGTCCTCTTTCTGTTTTTCCTTAGTTTTTCTATGTGTTTCTAAAAACTGAGAAGAACCACCACCCCACAACCACTCTCGGCGCTGTCAGCCGGACCCGAGCCGGCGAGCCCCGAGGCCCCAGGCGCCCGCAGGCGGGCAGCAGAGAACCCCAGCCGGTCACGGGGACCAGCCGGGGCTCTGCGGGGACGTACGGGACCGCTACGCGGCTACAGGCAGCGCCTCGGGGGTGTCGAGCCGCGGACGGGCGCCGGGGGAGGCCGGAGCCTCGTTGCGGGCCTCGGACTCGACACCGAGGGCGACCGCCACCTGTTCCTCGGCCGCGGGGTCGAGTTCTCCGGTCATGGTGAAGTCCACCCGGCGTGTGTCGAGCCGCCGCCACCCGCCACGGGTGCCCCGGCGGACGTTCAACCGGACGCCTGCGGCAACCAGCATGGCGCGCCGCTCGGCGGTGTCCGCGGCTGCCCAGTCGTCCGCGTAGGTGCGCCCGGTCGCCGTGACGATCGTCTGCGGCTCGGTCTTCTCCCGGGACTCCAACTCGGCAATGCGGGTGTCGAGGGCATCGTGAAGCTTCTGCCACTCTTGCGCGGCGTGCCGGGACTTCTGCTTGCCCTGGTTCTTGAGGTGCGCGGCGAACTCGGCCACGGTGGCTTTCAGCTCGGGCTCAGGGTCGTACCCGGGGATGACCGTGGTCGTCTTGGTCTGGATGCCTCCGACCAGGCGCAGGAACTCGGCTTCCACGTAGTCGTCTGTCCAGTCGCCCCGGACGTTCGCCGGTGCCGTACACACGTTGCCCCTGGCGTGGTAGTTGCACTTGTACGTGGGCTGTTTGCCGTCCTGCTTGTTCAGGTACATCCGGCCCCCGCAAGAATCGCAATGGATGACCCTCAACAGTAGGGACTCCGTGTTGGACCGCTCGGCGTTGTCGATGCTCCGTCCGTCCAGCACGGCGCCGACCTGGTCGAACTCCTCGCGGGTGAGGATCGGTTCCACGGTGCACATGACCGGGTTGCCCTGGTCGTCGCGGACCGGCACGCCCCGGTGCAGCTTCCAGCCGATCAGCGTCTCACTACGGAGAAGCCTGGTGATCACTGCCGGGGTCCACTTGAACACGTCCATCACGACATGCGACCCCTTCGCCCCGCCGGTCCGGCCGCCGCGCGGACGCCCGTTCTTGACAGACCAGTAGTCGCGCGGGCTCAGCACGTCATCGCGGTTGAGACGGGCCGCGATGGCGGACACGGTCTTGCCTTCCAGAAGCTCCCGGATGATGCGCTCAATGACCGCTACGGCTTCCGGGTCGGGTACCAGCGTCCAGCCCTTGCCGCCGAACTCCTCGGGCATGGGGGCGGGCATGTAGCCGTACGGGGGCTTGCCGCCACCGCGCCAGCGAAGCGGCATCCGGCGCATGGCAGCCTGCGCACCGGTCACGCGGTCAGAGATGGACTGAGCCTCGAACTGTGCCGCGAACGCCAGCATGAACAACTGGAGTTCCGACAGGGGGTCCATCGGGTTGCGGAAGTCGAATACCTGCCGACCCCCGCCGAGCCCCTCAGCGAAGATCAAAACCTTGCGGTGCTCGCGCGCCCAGTTGGCGAGGGCG
The DNA here is from genome assembly GCF_044767505.1 of Kitasatospora sp. NPDC101235. Classification (NCBI taxonomy): domain Bacteria; kingdom Bacillati; phylum Actinomycetota; class Actinomycetes; order Kitasatosporales; family Streptomycetaceae; genus Kitasatospora; species Kitasatospora sp. NPDC101235. The sequence goes on along the minus strand of NZ_JBIWNZ010000017.1, from coordinate 61,279 downwards.
TACATGTGGCCCATGGACCGAATCGCGCGGTCGAAGCGCCAGAAAACAAGCGCGTCGTAGCTGTCCGGGTCGTTCAACCACTGGAGAAGTTGGGGGCGCTCCCACGGGGAAGTCTTCGACGCGCTGACGTCAAGGTCGACAGCTTCCCGGAGCGCGTCACCCTCACCGAACGTGACCCGCAGCTCTGCGGCCACGTGGTCGCACGCGTCACGCTGTCGGCCGGGGCTGGTGGTTTCGTCGGTCAGTACCGAGAGGCGGACGCACCGGACGCCCCGAAGCGTCTCGGTGAACACCGTCCCGGCCAACAAGTTGCGGGTATCCATGTCCCACGTGGGGAGCAATGGGTCCCCCGGGGCTGCCTCGGGGCTCCTGACCAGGGTCGACGCTGCTGCCACGGCTCACACTCCAGAACATGCAGTTCTGTGTGTTGGGGTCGGCGAGGACGGCCCAGCCCGAACCGTCGGGGTTCCGGTGGTCGCCGACGAAGGTGGCACCGAGGCCGAGCAGCCGCTCGACCTCCCGGTCGCGCGAGGTCTCGGGCCGCAGGCACAGGTGGACCCGGTTCTTGACCGCCTTGGCCTCGGGCACCTGGTTGAAGTAGAGCACCGGGCCGTCGGCCAGCAGCACCTGGGTCTCCCGGTCGCCCGGCCGGCAGTCGGGATCCAGCGGGCGGCCGGTCACCCCGCTCCAGAACCGGGCCAGCTCATAGGCATCCGCACAGTCGATCGCCACGTTCTGCAACACCGAGACCATGCGCGCGAGTCTCCCCGATCCCCGCGCCGGCCGCCACCGACGTGCGCCAGGCCTTCGCACACCCCCCCGCAGAGGAGGCCAGCCGGTCTCCTGACCTGCGGCAACACGGTCCGGATGCATGCGCTCACGGACGTGCCTACGGTGGAAGCAGTAGCCCAGAGCATCCGGGAGGTCACGCCATGAGTTCCGAGAAGAAGCCGGTCCAGCTCAAGGCACGCACGGTCAGCGGCCACGTGCTGGCGAACGCGCCGATCAGCGGCGATTTCGAGGCCACGCTGACCGACAAGAACGGCAAGCCGGTCGTGGGGCGGCAGATCACCTTCTACAGCACCGCGAGCGGCCAACGGGTCGGCTCCGCGACCACCGACCAGAGCGGGATCGCCAAGCTGAACTCCGGCTCCAAGATCCTCGACCCGGTCATCGTCGCCAGCACCCTGGCCACCGGCTGTGAAGCACGGTTCGAGGGTGACGACGAGTACCAGGCGGCTTCCGCCCACGCCGGCACCGCGGTCGGCGTGTAGTCGACGCCATCGACTGATCGACGCCCGAGGAGTGGGGGGGGGGGCCCGCCCCCCGCCCACACCCCCCCCCCCAACCACCACCACGTGAGCGCGGCCCGCGGCCCCCCCGACGGACCCCCCGCCGCCCCGGGGGGGGGGGTTTTGTCCCCCCAATGTCTTCATCGACGCCGGTGGTTTGTTCTGGCGCCCGGCCATAATCCCCACTCCGCCCACTCCTTCGACCTGAAGTTCCGCGCGGCCGGCTTCCGCCAGTACGTCCGCGAGGCCCCGCGGCTGACGTCGGCCCCGGTCCTGTCCGACGCCGAGCGCGGCGGCTGCCGCTTCACCGAGGTCGGCTTCGGCTGAGCCGGCCCGGTGTCACGGCCTAGGCTGGGCCGCATGGGAAGGACGCAGGCGGGCGGGGCGGGCGGGGCGGGCGGCCGGTGGGCCCGGTTGCTGCACCGGGGACGGGGGCTCTCGCACGAGGCGGAGTTGCGGCAGGCCGCCGCCAGGATGCGCGGGCGGCTCCTCCTCCACCCGGTGGAGGGACCGTGGCAGGAGCTTGCGTACTGGGATCCGCTGCCGGCCGCCCGGGAGATGACCGACTCCGTCGGGGACGGCCGTTGGGCGGACCGCAGTCGGCTGAACGTTCCGGGGCCGTTCTACGCCGGCGAGACCGACAGCGGGCTGAACGGCCCGTACTACCTCCCCGAGCACGTGCTCTCCGGCGACGAGCACTGCGAGTTCGTCCACCGTCAGCCCGCCGACCCGCGCGAGGTGGCCGCCCTGGTGGAGATCGCTCACGGCGAGCCGCTGGGCGGCTACGCCTGGGACGGTGACCGGCACTGGACCCCGCAGGCGGTGCGCGACTGGTGGTCACGCCGCGACGAGGTGCGGGCCTGGATCGCCGGCGAACTGGAACTGGGCGACGACAGCCGGAACGAGCCGGAGGCGCTGCGGCAGTACGCCGCCTACCTGGACGACGGGCTGGAGGCCTACCTGCGCGGCTACCTGTTCTGGCTCATCGAGCGCCGCGAGCCGCACACCGGCGAGCCCCTGCCGGAGCTCTGACCTGACGCCGCACGCACGGGAGTGGGGAGTCGGCCCCGCCCCCATCCCCCACCCCCCCCCCCCACCACCCGAAGGTACGCGCGGCCCGCGGCCGCCCCGACGTCCCCGCCGCCCCCCCGCGGAAGGCGGCCCCGCGCCGGTCCC
>NZ_JBIWNZ010000017.1:0-58801 GCF_044767505.1 Kitasatospora sp. NPDC101235 | reverse complement strand
GCCCCTCGGGGCGCCGGCCGCCCCCCCCCCCCCCCCCCCGGGCCCCGCCCCCCCCCCCCCCCCCCCGGGGGGGTGGGGTCGGGCGCCCCCCCCCCCCCCCCACTCCGCCGGCTGTCGCAGCCCCCGTCTCAGCGCTGAATCACCGAGGCGAGCCGTGACACGTCGGAGGCTGTCATTGTCGTGAAGCCGTTGCCGGCGTGTCATCCGGATTCCTGGTGCCTTCGACAGCGGATCAGAGCTCCGGCGATGCCGGCGAAGGCGAGGAGGCGTTCGGCCTTGCGCTCGTGCGGAATCAGGGAAGGCCGTGGGCCGTCCGGCGGGCCCTCCGCTCGGAGCGTCAGAGCCGGTGCAGCGCCACCTCGCAGAGCCTGCACCGCTGCTGCTCCAGCTCGGGCGGGTACCACGGCTCGCCCGGCCGGGTGGGGCGGTAGTGGGCGTGCTCCATCGGAGCGGTGTCCAGCCCGCAGAAGGTGCGCGCCTGTGGGTCCTCCGGGACGTCCGGGTCCTGGCCGGCGGCGTGCACCGCGACCACACCCGGGCCGACGCCCTCGGGGCCGAGGGCCTGGTCCGGGGCCAGTTCGAAGAGGACGACGATCGCAGCCACGGTCCCACCGTGGCGGGCGGCGGCCGTCCGCGCATTTCGATCTTCACCCCGCCGGGGCCATCCGGCCCCGGATTGTCGCGCCGTGAACCTGTCAAAGCAGTGCCCGCGTGCTCCAAGATGACAGCGCACGCCTCGAACGACCGACCGCACCGACCCGACCGGACCCCGAGGAGCCGCACCATGGGCATCGCACGTCGTGAACTTCTCAAGTGGGGCGCGGGATTCGGCGCCGCCGCCGTCGCAGGCCCCGCCCTGCCGGGCAGCGCCTCGGCCGCCTCCGACGCCACCACCCCGCGCGGCCTGCCGACGGACAGCTGGATGAGCCGTCTGAGCGGCAACCTCTCCCTGCTCGACCTCACCATCCCCGGCACCCACGACTCCTGCTGCGAGAACCCCGCCTACGGCACCGAGTGGTCGCACACCCAGAACTGGGGAATCCCCCAGCAGCTGAACGAGGGCGTCCGCTTCCTCGACATCCGCTGCAACGGCCTCCAGGGCGCGCCCGACGAACTCGGGATCTACCACTCCGACAACTACCAGCACATCCGCCTCCAGGACGTGCTCGACCAGTGCCGGTCCTTCCTCCGCTCACACCCCGGCGAGACCGTCCTGATGCGCCTGCGCAACGAACGCGCCGGCGGCCAGTCGCTCGACGACACCGAGTTCATGCGGCGGGTCAACCACTACCTCGACGCGCTGGGCTACCGCGACCTGTTCCACTTCTACGGCTGGCCGACCCTCGCCACCGCCCGCGGGAAGGTCGTCCTGATCGCCGACTTCGCCAACCCCTGGGGCCTGATCGGCTGGTCCAGCGGCGAGAACGGCTACTTCGACACCCAGGACCTCTGGCAGACCGGCGGCCTCGACCCCCTCGGGACGAAGGGCCAGCGCATCGTCGCCCAGTTCGACAAGGCCTTCCTCAACCCGTCCTACCCGAAGATGTTCGTCAACTTCCTCTCGTACGCGGGTGGTTACTGGCCCAAGACCAGCTCGCAGTCCCTGATGGACCGCACGGTCTACCCCTACCTGAACGCCCGCACCCAGCAGCGCGCCCGGTTCGGCATCGTGCCGATGGACTTCCCGGACTTCCACGTCAACGTGCTGCAGATGCTGGTCGACAAGAACTTCGCCTAGGAGGGCGGACGGTGGCCCCCCGCACACCGAGGGGCCACCGCCCGGACGTCACCGCCCGGAACGGCCCGTGGCGAGCACGCTCCCCCGGCAGTAGAGGCCCGCCGCCGCCTCGACGACCAGCACGGCCACGCCGAGCCAGGTGGCGATCCGGAAAGCCCCCCAGGTGACGAACACGACCACGGCGACCACCGCCACCGCCAGGACCAGGAACAACAGCGTGATCACCACGCCGCCCAGCAACCGTCTGCCCCCGGCCCGCCGGACCCGCCTTCCGCAGCGCATCGTCCGCGCTGGACCCCTGCCCGTCGTCCCCGCTCATGCGCGCCTCCTCCCGGACCCTCCCCAGCCTAACCAGCGGGGCCTCGGACGTGGACCCCGCCCGCCCCTCTTCCGCATCGGCCCGGGGATGTAAACCCGTGGGCCAATACGAGGTGACGGATGATCAATCGACGGGCTGATGCTGCCCGCCCGGCCCGCGTGGCAGCGTTCCAGGCATGGACACCACGCCGATGGACAGCACGCCGATGAACAGCCCCTCGACGGACGCCACGCCGACCGCACGCCGTACCGGACCGACCCGCCGCCGCATGCTGGGCACCGCACTCGCCCTGGGCGCCGTCGCGCCGCTGGGCCTCGCCCGCACCGCCTCGGCCGCGCCCGCCCCCGCCTCCTCCGGCACCGCCTCCTCCGGCACCGGCTCCCCCGCGCGGCTCACCCTGCCCGCGCCCACCGGCCCCTTCCCGGTGGGCATGGTGCCGCTGCACCTGCGCGACGAGTCCCGGCTCGACCCGAACGCCAGGCCCGGAAAGTTCCGCGAGCTGATGGCCACCGTCTGGTACCCGGCCCGGGCCGCGGACGCCGACGCGCACCCGCTCGCCCCCTGGATGACCGAGGGCGCCCTGAAGGCCCTCCTCGACGACGTCGGCTTCCCGCTGCCCCTCACGCTCGCCCCGCTCACCGCCGGCCACCAGGGCGCGCCCGTCCACCGGACCGGCCGACCGCTGCCCGTCGTCCTCTACTCGCACGGTGCGGGCGGCCACCGCGCCGAACACACCATCGGGGTCCAGGAGTTGGCGAGCCACGGCTTCGCCGTCGTCACCGTCGACCACACCCACGACGGCATCACCGAGTTCCCGGACGGGACCGTCGTCACCCGGGACGGCGTCGCCCCGGGGCTGTACCCGAGGGATTACGCCGCCGACCTGCTCTTCCTGCTCGACCGCGTCGTCGACCTCGCCAACGGACGCAACCCCGACGTCGACGGCCGCACCTTGCCGGCCGGCCTGCTCGGTGCCCTGGACGCGCGGAACATCGGCGCCTTCGGCTGGTCCAAGGGCGGCACCGCCGTCGCCCTCGCCATGGTCGCCGACCCGCGCATCCGCGCCGGCCTCACCTTCGACGGCCGGATGGAGTCGAACCCCGCCATCACCACCGACATCGACCGGCCGTTCATGCTGATGACCGCCAACTACACCCGGGCCGCCAGCCCGTACGTCGAGACCTTCTGGGGCCACCTGCGCGGCTGGCGCCTCGACGTCCAGGCCACCGGCGCCATCCACGGCTCGTACGGCGACAACATGACGCTGATCCCCCAGGCCGGCAGGCTGCTCGGCATGACCGAGCAGCAGATCCAGTCCCAGGTCGGCACCCTCGACCCCGACCGCGGCGTGCTCATCCAGCAGGCCTACCCGCGCGCCTTCTTCGACCTCCACCTGCGCAACCGGCACTGCGGCAACCTGCTCGACGGGCCGTCGAAGGCCTTCCCCGAGGTCGTGTACCACCCGTAGGCCCGGTACGGCGGCGGGCGGCCGCCACGGGGTTGCGGCCGCCCGCCCCTACCCCCGACCACCGACCACCGACCCGGCACAACACCACCGGCACAGCCCCGGATCATTCCACCACCGTGCCGATGGCATGCCCCTTCTGCCGGAGGAAGGGCTCCTTGGTGACGTTCCCCGAGTCCAGCTGCAACCGCTCGCCGGCCTCGTCCTTGACGTACCGGAAGTACCGCTCGCACGTCACCGCCCCCGAATCGGAGGTCAGCACGGCACTCGCGCCCCGCCCCGCACCCTCGATCCGCTCGTAGTGCCAGGTGCCCTTGAGGTGCTCCTGCTGGTCGGACACCGGCTTGAAGCACACCGCCGGCAGCAGACTCACCTGCCCGAGCGTGCCGCCCTTCAGGAACTCGATCTCACCGGCCCCCGACCGCCAGTACCCGACCACGGGCGCGTTCCCCCCGCTCCCGCCGGCGCACCCCACCACCAACGACAACAGCCCCGCCAGCACCACGGCCCGCCCGCGAACGCCGTTCACCGCCCGCCTCCGTTTCCGGACTCCCCCGCACTCACCACTGCCACTCAGGACTTCGTCATCAGGAAGCCCGGGCTCTTCAGGAGCCACAGGTCCTTCCCGTTCTCCTCGGCCGTCAGCCAGAACATGCACGTGCCCCCGTCGTCCTTCCGCTTCGCCTCCACGTGGACCGCGGGACCGACGTCGTCGAAGAAGGACTTCTGCCACCGCCCCTCGATCTCCGTCGGCCGTGCCTTGTCCGCCGCAGAGCTGCTGCACACGTACGCCGGCACCTGCGCGGACCCGACCCGCCCCTCCGGCATGAACTCCACGACGGCCGTCCCCCCGCTCCACCGCCCGACCGGATCCGGCACCTCGGGCCAGGACGGCTGGAGCTTCTGCCACGCGGCCCACCCGGCCCACCCCAGCCCGCCCGTGACCACCAGCCTGGCGGCCGTACTCCACAGCACGATTCGCAGGTCCTTCACGCACCCCTCCCTCAAAGGATCTCCCGCACACCGGCGAACACCGGGAGCGCCCCACCCGACGACCGGATGGGGCGCTCCCGGAACGGCTACTGCCGGACGAAGGGCTCGTCCGCTCGGTAGCTGTGAGCCGCAGGTCACTCGGCGAAGGACGTCACGATCCCACTCAGGATCACCAAGGACGAGACGACGATGAACACCCATCCCGTGATCCGGAGACCGCGAGCCGGCCCGTCCGTCGAGGACCTCCTGGAGGACTGCGTGAGCATCTTCGAGAACCCTCGAAAGTCCGTGACCACGGCTATCCCGAGGAACAGGGGGATCAGAAAGGGCAGGGCTCTGAGCAAATCCACGAGAACTCCCAAGAGGCCGCTGGGGACAATGAGGCGGTTGTGCGGGATCGGCCCGGAGAACCTATCAGGCGAGCGCTCGAACTCCCAGAGCTGCCAACCCGGTTCAGGACAGCCGGCCCGTAGTTGTCGTGGAATATGTCCACATGAACCCGGCCGGCGAGGCCCTGGATCGCCGCCGCGGGTCCGCACGGCCGACCGGATCGCCGGCCCTGCGGGCGTCGGCGATCCGGTGCTGCGGATCCGGCCCCTCGCCGAACGCACGAGGCGTTCGGCGAGGGGCCGGATTGCTGTCGGGAGGAGGCCGGTCAGGCGCTCACGCCCGGGCCGGCGGCGGCGGTCGGGGCGGTGGTGCTGCCGGCCTTCGCGCCGAGGGTGCGTTCGACCTTGGCAACGGCGGTGCGGTACTGCTGGGAGGCGGTCTGCTCGGAGGCGCCCTGGCGTTCGAAGAAGCCGAAGGCCATGGCCACATTGCCGAAGCGCTCGATGCCGACGTAGCCGTTGAGCTGGACGCCGGCCAGGGTGCCGTTGACCTGGACCGCGGGGGCGTCCTGACGGTCGCCGAGGGTGACCGGGGTGACGGTGAAGGTCACGGTGTCCTCGGGGCCGGCGTTGAAGGTGATGCTGTGGCAGGTCCGCAGAGCGTCGGCGGCGGCGTCGAAGTCGGCGGCGAGCCGGTCGGGCACCTCGGCCGCGAGGACCTGGGTGACCACCGGGCTGCCGTCCGGGCTGTCGAGTGCGACCGCGGCGCGCGGGACGTCCGTGCCGGTCTGGGTGGCGTGCATGTTGATCAGGGCGCTGAGTGCGTCGCAGCCGGTCACCGGGGTCGGGACCTCGCCGGCGCTCGGGCTCTGCGTCACCGGGATCGCGGTGTGGCCGGAGCCGAGGTCGGCCGCGGTCAGCAGGGCCGACGTCAGCTGGTCGGCGGAGGGCAGGTCCTGGGCTGGTGCGGCCGACGTCAGCCGGCCGGCGGAGGGCAGGTCCTGGGCTGGTACGGCCGACGCCGGCAGGGCCGTCGGGCCCAGGGCGACCGCCACAGCGGCGGCCGCGGCGGTGAGGGCGTGGATGGGCCTGGGAAGAGACATGCGGGGCCCCCGGTCGAGAGTTCGGGCAGGGACAGGCCACCAGTGTCCCACCGGGGGCGGGGCGGGGCGCGCCGGCGTGGATCTCCGCAGGTCAGGAACGGTTCGCAGGGCCGGTGGAGGGCAGGGTTTCGAGGGTCTCGGCGAGCCACTGCACCCAGAAGGCCTCCAGCCCGATGCCGGCCCTCAGCACCGCGTGCTGGAGCCGGTTCTCGCCGTCCGCCCGATCGGCCGGGAAGTCGCGCCGCTCGATCTCCCGATAGTCGGCCAACTGCTCCCGGTGCAGGGCCAGATGGCGCTCCAGCTCGGCCGCCAGCCCGTCCGTGCCGACCACCGCGGCCGCCCGCAGCCGCAGCAGCAGCGGTTCCCGGACGGCGCGCGGCGCGGCGCCCTCGGCGGTCCAGCGGGCCAGTTCGGCGCGGCCCTCCGGCAGGACCTCGTACTCCTTCTTCTGCCCACGCACCGGCCCCTCCGACTGGAGGGCCCGGATCTGTCCGGAGGCCTCCAGCCGGCCCAGTTCGCGGTAGATCTGCTGGTGGGTGGCGGGCCAGAAGAAGCCGATCGACCTGTCGAACCGCCTGGTCAGTTCCAGCCCCGAGGACGGCTTCTCCAGCAGGGCGGTGAGGATGGCGTGCGGCAGCGACATGCCGTCGATCGTACGGGGACCGCCGCGGGCGACGGGCCGGGCTCAGCCCCGGGCGGGCGCGGCGGCGTGCCGGGCGAGCACGGCGCGCAGCCGGTCGGGGTCGGCGGTGCCACGCTTGGGCAGGACGGTCAGGCAGGAGTTGTTCCTGTCACCGCTCAGCAGGACGAACAGCCCCGGGGTCTCCACGTAGTACGGCGCCGCCTGCCACGTCAGGGTGCTGCTGGACTGGCGGTTGGCCACGGTCACGCCGGCCACGTCCACGGTGGCGCTGTACTCGCCCTTGCCGGCGGCCAGCCGGTGGAACTGGCTCGCCTGGAGCCGGGGCATCCCCAGGACCAGGAACAGGACGGCGACCAGCATGGCGATCAGCGACGTGTCGACAGCCTCTTCGGTGGAGATCTGGACCGCGGCGGTGAGCAGGCAGCCCACGGCGATCACGTACATGGCACCCGGTTGCGCCGGCCCGCGCGGCTCGCCCGGGCGCGGGCGGCGAGGGCCTCCCGGAAGTCGTCCACCGTCAGCGTGTACGCCAACTCGACCTGCTCGTCCATCCGCCCGTTCCCCCGCGATCCGCTCCGTGATCCGCTCCGTGACCTGCGGATACTAGCAACAGCGGGCGGGCGGAGCGCGAGTGGTTTCCGGCCGGCGGCCCGCACCGCGTGGTGAGGGCCGCCGGTCGGGGTGCGCGGGGGCTCAGATGGCCGCGGCCAGCTCGGTGCCCTGCTTGATGGCGCGCTTGGCGTCCAGTTCGGCGGCCACGTCGGCGCCGCCGATCAGGTGCACCGGCAGGCCGCGCTCGCGCAGCGCCTCGTGCAGGTCGCGGCGCGGCTCCTGGCCGGTGCAGAGCACGACGGTGTCCACGGGCAGCAGTTGGCGCTCGCCGTCCACGGTGATGTGCAGGCCGGCGTCGTCGATCAGGTCGTACGTGACGCCGGGGACCATCACCACGCCGCGGTGCTTGAGCTCGGTACGGTGGATCCAGCCGGTGGTCTTGCCGAGGCCGGCACCGACCTTGCCGGTCTTGCGCTGGAGCAGGTGCACGCTGCGCGGGGGCTTCGGCCGCTCCGGGGCGCGCAGGCCGCCGCGCTCGCGGTACTCCGGGTCGATGCCCCACTTGGCCTGGAACACGGGCGGGTTGAGGCTCGCGGCGTCGCCCGGGTCGGTGAGGAACTCGGCCACGTCGAAGCCGATGCCGCCCGCGCCGAGGATGGCGACCCGTTCGCCGACCGGCGCGCCGTCGCGCAGCACGTCGAGGTAGCCGAGCACGCTGGGGTGGTCGATTCCCGGGATGTCGGCGGGGGTTCGCGGGGTGACGCCGGTGGCGAGGACGATCTCGTCGTGGCCCTGCTCGGCCAGCTGATCGGCGGTGACGGTCGCGCCGAGCCGCAGCGTGACGGCCAACTCGGCCAGCCGGGTGCGGAAGTAGCGCAGCGTCTCGTCGAACTCCTCCTTGCCGGGGATGCGCCGGGCGATGTTCAGCTGCCCGCCGATCGCCTCGGCGGCGTCGTACAGGGTGACGTCGTGACCGCGTTCGGCGGCGGAGACGGCGAAGGCGAGGCCGGCCGGGCCCGCCCCGACGACGCCGATCCGCTTGCGCAACTGGGTCGCACCGAGGACGAGTTCGGTCTCGTGGCAGGCGCGCGGGTTGACCAGGCAGGAGGTGATCCGGAGGCTGAAGGTGTGGTCGAGGCAGGCCTGGTTGCAGCCGATGCAGGTGTTGATGGCCTCGGCGCGGCCGTCCCGGGCCTTGGCGACGAAGTCGGCGTCGGCGAGCAGCGGCCGGGCCATCGAGACCAGGTCGGCGCTGCCCTCGGCGAGCAACTGCTCGGCGATCTCGGGAGTGTTGATGCGGTTGGTGGCGACCAGCGGGATGCCGACCTCGCCCATCACCTTCTTCGTCACCCAGGCGAAGGCGCCGCGCGGCACCGAGGTGGCGATGGTGGGGATGCGGGCCTCGTGCCAGCCGATGCCGCTGTTGATGATGGTCGCCCCGGCGGCCTCGACGGCCTGAGCGAGCTGCACGACCTCGTCCAGGGTGGAGCCGCCCGGCACCAGGTCGAGCATGGAGAGGCGGTAGACGATGACGAAGTCCTCGCCGACCCGCTCGCGGACCCGGCGGACGATCTCCACCGGGAAGCGCATCCGCCGCTCGTACGCACCACCCCACTCGTCCTCGCGGTGGTTGGTCGCGGCGACGATGAACTCGTTGATCAGGTAGCCCTCGGAGCCCATGATCTCGACGCCGTCGTACCCGGCGCGGCGGGCGAGTTCGGCGCAGCGGGCGAAGTCCTCGATGGTCTGCTCGACCTGCTCGGCGGTGAGCTCGTTGGGCACGAAGGGGCTGATCGGGGCCTGGATCGGGCTGGGGGCGACCAGGTCGCGGTGGTAGGCGTAGCGGCCGAAGTGCAGGATCTGGAGGGCGATCCGCCCGCCGGCGGCGTGCACCGCGTCGGTGACCACCCGGTGCCTGTCGGCCTCCTCCTCGGTGGTCAGCATCGCGCCGCCCTCCCAGGGACGCCCGGCCTCGTTGGGGGCGATGCCGCCGGTGACGATCAGGCCGACGCCGCCGCGGGCCCGCTCGGCGTAGAAGGCGGCCATCCGCTCGTAGCCGCCGGGGGCCTCCTCCAGGCCGACGTGCATCGAGCCCATGATCACGCGGTTGGGCAGGGTGGTGAAGCCGAGGTCGAGCGGGCTGAGCAGGTGCGGGTAGCGGCTGCTGCCGGGGTGGGCGCTCATCGACGTCTCCTGGGGCGCGGTCCGGGGGCGGTTGTTACCGCAGAGTAGGGGACGTGCGACCGAATATGCAACTAGTTGCATAAGGAGCGGGGGCCTCCGGCCGGGGCGTCTCCGGATGGGCGAGAACCCTGCGCCCGGGCCCGGCCGTCGGCGTATCGTCGTGTCCCGGACAGCGCGTGCTCGGGAGAGGAGCAACCGTGCGGGGTGGCTCGGTGGCCGTGGTCGGGGGCAGCATCGCCGGGAGCGCGTTCGCCGGCGCCGCCGCCCGGCTCGGCGCGGAACGGGTGGTCGTGCTGGAACGCAGCCCCGGCCGGCTGGAGGACCGCGGCGTGGGGCTGTGCACCCACGACGACCGCTTCGACGAACTGGTCCGGGCCGGACACCTCGACGCGGACACCCGCCGCCACCGCCTCACCGTCCGCCGCTGGGTCACCCGGAGCGCGGCCGGCGAGGGAGACGGACCGGACGGCTGCGGGCGACTGCTCTGGGCCCAGCCCTTCCCGTTCCACTCGCACCACTGGGGCGTGCTATGGCAGGCGCTGCGCGAACGGGCGCCCGAGCAGGTCGAGTTCCGGCTGGGCACCACCGTGACGGCCGTCGGCAACGGGCAGGGCGGCGCCTGGGCCGAGCAGGCCGGCGGCGGCCGCGAGGCGTACGACCTGGTGATCGGCGCCGACGGCTACCGCTCGGTGGTCCGCGCCGCCGTCTGCCCGCAGGCCGAGCCCGAGTACGCCGGGTACGTGTGCTGGCGCGGCAGCTACGACGCCGCCCTGCTGGCCGAGCTGCCCGGCGGTGCGGCGCCCTGGCCGCAGGAGCAGTGCATCACCGCCTGCTACCCCGGCGGCCAGGTGGTGATCTACCGCATCCCCGGGGTCGATCCCGGCCGCACCCAGGTGAACTGGGTCTTCTACGCCCCCACCCCCGCCTGGCTGCGGCTGGACGGCCCGACCAGCATCCCGGCGGGCAGCCTCACCGGCCCGCAGCTGGACGAGCTGCGGCAGCTGGCGGAGCGGCACCTGCCGCCGTACTGGGCCGCCCTGGTCACGCTGACCCCGCGCGAACGGACCTTCCTGCAGCCGATCTACGACCTGGCGGCCCCGCGCCGCACGGCCGGCCGGCTGCTGATCGGCGGGGACGCGGCCACCGTGGTGCGCCCGCACAACACCAGCGGCGTGGTGAAGGCGATGCAGGACGCGCACGCCTTCGAACTGGCGGGGCGCGAGGCCGGCTCCTGGCCTGCGCTGCTGGCCGCCTACGACCGTGAACGGACGGCGGCCGGGCGGGAGTTGGTGGAGCTGGGCCGCACCCTCGGCCGGGCCCAGGTCACCGACGCGCCGGACTGGTCAGGGATGGACGAGCCGGGCATGACCGCCTGGTGGCGGCAACAGCTCACCGGCGGCGGGGGTTTCGGCGGCCAGGCGCGCGGCCGCACCGGCCGAGCGCCTGGCGAGACCGCCGAAACCCCGTCGACTCGCGCCGGGCGACCGGATCCCGACGACGATCAGACGTTGACGCCGTAGTCCGTCGCGATGCCGCGCAGGCCGGAGGCGTAGCCCTGGCCGATGGCGCGGAACTTCCACTCGTTGCCGTTGCGGTACAGCTCACCGAAGACCATCGCGGTCTCGGTCGAGGCGTCCTCGGTCAGGTCGTAGCGCGCGATCTCCAGGCCGTTGGCCTGGTTGACGATCCGGATGAACGCGTTGCGCACCTGGCCGAAGTTCTGCAGCCGGGCGTCGGCGTCGTAGATCGACACCGGGAAGACCACCTTGGCCACGTCGGCCGGGACGCGGTCCAGGTCGACCTTGATCTGCTCGTCGTCCCCGTCTCCGCCGCCGGTCAGGTTGTCGCCGCTGTGCTCGACCGAACCCTCGGGGCTGCGCAGGTTGTTGAAGAAGACGAAGTGCTGGTCCGAGACCACCTTGCCCAGCGCGTTGCACAGCAGCGCACTGGCGTCCAGGTCGTAGTCGGCCCCGGTGGTGGTGCGCACGTCCCAGCCGAGACCGACGATCACGGCGCTCAGACCGGGCGCCTCCTTGCTCAGCGAGACGTTGCCGCCCTTGGCCAGCGAAACTCCCACAATGCCCTCCTCTGATCTCTCCCTGTGGACGAATCTACAACACTGTAGAGATCACGAGAATCCGCCGGGAGTCGGGCCCGCCCCGGGAATTTCTCCGGGTCGCACTCGGGAACCGAATGCGGGGGGCGCACACGGGGGCCGCACGCGGGAGACGCAGACGGGCGGCGCAGGCTCACTGGACGGCGTCGATCTCGATCCGCAGCGCGCCGTTCTCCGCCAGCGCCCGGCGGCCCCAGTCCAGCAGCAGGCCCAGCACCTCGCGTTCGCCCGCCGGGAGCCGGGCCACGTCCACCCGCTCGATCTCCCGGACCAGCGCGGCCATCGACGGCTGCCTGATGCGGCTGCTGAAGTCGAGGTCCGGCTCGTGCCGGGCGAGGGTGGGCAGGCTCCGCTCGCCGAGGCGCCGCAGGACGGCCCGCAGCGCGCCGCCGTCGGCGTAGGCCTCCAGCCGCCCGGTCTGCGGCGCCGGGCCCGCCTTGCGGCCCGTCCTCGCCTTCACGGGCACCCGGTACAGGCCGAGGACGTACTCGTCCTCCGTCACCTCGTCGTCCGGCCCGCACGGCCGCAGGCCGCCCGCTGTGCTTCGCATGGCGAGCACCCTAAGCGCCGACCGCCCTAAACTGGCAGTGGATTTCCCCTCGTCACAGGCCCTGTCGCCGGAGGTTCCGATGCGCCAGCGGTACAGCTTCCACCTCGACCGGGGCGGGCACTCGGTGACCGTCAACGTCCGGTCCGGCTGGATCACCGAGACCGAGCTGCTGGTCGACGGCAAGGAGTGCGCCTTCCACCGGGTCCACGGACACGGCGACTACCCGCTGACCCTCGCCGCCCAGGTCGCCGAGGAGCCGCCGAAGCCCCTCGCGGTCCGGCTGGACCGCACCGGCCTGGCCGAGCACCCGCTCTCCTGCGTCCTGGAGCTGTCCGGCGCCGAACACGCGATGCCCGAGCACACGGCGCGCTGAGGCCCTCCGTTCGGGTGGTTTGCCCACGAATGCCGGAAAACCTTACGATCCCGGGTCGGACCCCCACGACGAATGCCGCCGCATGACCTCCCCCGCGACCCCCAGCACCTTCGACGACCTGCTGCGCGAGGTGATGACCGGCGCCGAACGCTTCGGCCACCCCCAGCACGTCCGGCTGACCTGGCTCGCCGTACGCCGCCACGGCGCCACCGCCGCCCTCGACCTGGTCGGCGAGGGCATCCGGCGCACCGCCACCAAGGCCGGCGCGCCGCAGAAGTTCCACGTCACCATGACCCGGGCCTGGGTCGAGCTGGTGGCCCGGCACACCGGCACCCGGCACACCGAGGACGCCGCGGACTTCGACGCGTTCACGGCCCGCCACCCCGAGCTGCTCGACAAGAACCTGCTCGCCCGTCACTACCGTCCGCAGACGCTCGCGAGCGAGCAGGCCCGGACCGCCTGGGTGGAGCCGGACCTCGCCCCCTTCCCCGGGGCCGCCTCCTGAGGCGTCAGCCCTCCTGACACCTCAGCCCTCCTGCGACGTCAGCCCTCCAGCCCGTCCCCGAGGTACTCCACCACGATCTCCTCGACCGCCTTCCGGGCCCGCTCGGCGTCCTCCGCGACCAGCCCGAGCCTGGTGCGGCGGTCGAGCACGTCGGCGGCGTCCAGCGCGCCCTCGTGGGTGACGGCGTAGGCGACCTCGGCGCGGGTCACGTCCAGGTCCTCCGCGATCGGCGTCAACTCCCCCGCCGCCAGCACCTCGTGGGCCGCACCGCCGTGGCGGGCGAGCAGCGAGGCGGGCACCTGCCCGGCGGACAGCAGGCGGCTCTCCCGGTGGCCGGGGGCGCCGATCAGCGGCAGCCGGGCCGTCCAGCAGGCGCGGGCGGACAGGCCGCGCAGCCGGACGGCGGCGTCCACCGCGTCCTCGGCCATCCGGCGGTAGGTGGTGAGCTTGCCGCCGACCACGGTGATCACCCCGTTCGGGCTCTCCAGCACCGCGTGCTCGCGGGAGATGTCCGCGGTGCTGCCGTCCCCGGTGTCGATCAGCGGGCGCAGCCCGGCGTAGGCGCCGCGTACGTCCGCCCTGGTCAGGGCGGTGGCGAGGGCGGCGTTGACGGTGTCGAGGAGGAAGGAGAGCTCGGCCTCGGTGGGCTGCGGCTCGTCCGGGATCGGGCCCGGGGCGTCCTCGTCGGTCAGCCCGATCGCGACCCGGCCGAGCTGCTGCGGCAGGGCGAAGACGAACCGGCTGGTGGAGCCGGGCACCGGCACGGTGAGGGCGGCGGTCGGGTTGCCGAGCGCCTGCGCGTCCACCAGCAGGTGGGTGCCGCGGCTGGGCCGGAGCCTGATCGAGGTGTCCACGTCGCCCGCCCAGACGCCGGTGGCGTTGATGACCGCGCCCGCGGTGACGGTCAGCTCCTGGCCGGTCAGCGTGTCCACCAGCCGGGCCGAGGTGCCGGTGACCTGCTCGGCGCGCACCCTGGTCAGCACGCTCGCCCCGTACTGCGCGGCGGTGCGGGCCAGGGCGACCACCAGCCGTGCGTCGTCCACGAGTTGGCCGTCGTGGGCGACCAGCGCGCCGCGCAGCCCGTCCGTCCGCACGCCCGGCACCAGCCGGCGGGTCCGGTCGGCGTCGACCCGGCGGACCCGGGGCAGCAGGGCACCCGGCGTCCCGGCGCTGAGCCGCAGCGCGTCCCCGGCGTGGAAGCCCGTGCGGATCAGCGTGGCCTGGCCCGGGCGCAGCAGGTCCGGGAGCAGCGGCACCAGTTGGGGCAGTGCCCGGATCAGGTGCGGGGCGGTGCGGGTCATCAGCACGCCGCGCTCGACGGCGCTCTCCCGGGCCACCTTGATCCGCCCGGAGGCGAGGTAGCGCAGGCCGCCGTGCACCAGCTTGGAGCTCCAGCGGCTCGTGCCGAAGGCCAGGTCGCGGGCCTCGACGAGCACCGTGCGCAGGCCGCGCGAGGCGGCGTCCAGGGCCACTCCGGCGCCGGTGACGCCGCCGCCGACGACCAGGAGGTCGATCCGGGCGTCGTCGCCGAGCGCTTCGAGTTCCAGCTTCCGTCGGACGGCGTCGAGCCGGCCGGTGCCCGCGTACGGGCCTGCGGTGGGGGTCATGGCGCGAGGTATCCGTTCAGCGCTCTGGCCAGTTCGCGCCGCCAGGCCGCCTCGGGCAGCAGGGAGGCGATCATGCGGTGCGACTGGACGGTGGACTGGGCGATCAGCAGGACCATGGCGGCCAGTTCGAGCGGCTCGCCGGCCCGGATCGAGCCGTGCGCCTGGCCCTGCTCGATGCCGGTGCGCAGCGCCTCCAGCAGGCCGCGCTGGCTGGTACCGAGCCGCTCGACGACGTACTGGAGCAGCAGGTCGGAGTCGTCGGAGTGCAGCAGCGCGCCGAGCACCGGATGGTCGCGCAGCCGGACGGCGATCTCCACGACCCGCTCGACGAGGGTCTCCCTGTCGTGGACGTCCAGCCCGGCGCCCTCCAGGGTGGTCAGGATCTCCCGGGTGAGCAGCGCGCCGATCACCGCCCGGACGTCCGGCCAGCGGCGGTAGACGGTCGGGCGGCTGACCCCGGCGCGGCGGGCGATCTCGGACAACTGGGTCCGGCGCACGCCGAGGTGGACGATCAGGTCGGCGGCGGCGTCCAGGATCGCATCGTCGATGCTGCGCTCCCCGGGCGTCGGGGACGGGGTCTGGGGCTCGGCGTTACTACTTGACATGATGTGTGAAACTGTAACGCATGGCACCTGAGACGCAAGCGGGACCGGCCGGCGCCGCACTTCCGCTCCCCCCGATGAAGTGGAACGCCTGGGGCGACCCGGCCCTGGCCAAGGAGCTGTCCGCCGACATCAAGGGACTGCTCGCCGCCGCCCTCGGCGTCACCGGCGACGCCGCCCCCGGGCCAAGCGCCGACGAGGTCGTGCTGCGCCCGTCCCGGATCTCCGCCGAGGACCTCAAGGCGCTGGCCGCCGCCGTCGGCGAGGCGCACGTCAGCGCCGCCGACGCCGACCGGCTGCCGCGCGCCGGCGGCAAGTCCACCCCCGACCTGCTGCGCCGCCGCAGCCGCGAGGCGCAGGACGCGCCCGACGCCGTCGTGCTGCCCGGCGACGAGCAGGAGATCGCCGCCGTCCTCGCGGTGTGCGCCGAACGCCGCATCGCCGTCGTGCCGTTCGGCGGCGGCACCAGCGTCGTCGGCGGCCTCGACCCCGAGCGCGGTGCCTTCGACTCCGTCATCTCACTCGACCTGCGCCGCTTCGACCAGCTGCTCGACCTGGACGAGACCTCCGGCGAGGCCGTCCTCGGCGCGGGCCTCACCGGCCCGTCCGCGGAGAAACTGCTCGCCGAACGCGGCTGGGAGCTCGGCCACTACCCGCAGAGCTTCCGCTACGCCACCATCGGCGGCTTCGCGGCCACCCGCTCCTCCGGCCAGGACTCCGCCGGGTACGGGCGCTTCGACGAGATGGTGCGCGGGCTGCGCGTCGTCACCCCCGCCGGGGTGCTCGACCTCGGCCGCGCCCCCGCCTCCGCCGCCGGCCCCGACCTGCGCCAGCTCTTCCTCGGCTCCGAGGGCACCCTCGGCGTGATCACCGCCGTCCGGCTGCGCGTCCACCCGCTGCCCGCCGTCAAGGCGTACGAGGCGTGGAGCTTCCCCGACTTCGCCACCGGCACGGCCGCGCTGCGCGCCGTCGAGCAGCAGGGCACCGGCCCCACCGTGATCCGGCTCTCCGACGAGGCCGAGACCATGATCAACCTGGCCATGACCGAGCAGATCGGCGGCGCCCCTGCGGTCAGCGGCTGCCTGGCCGTCACCGTCTTCGAGGGCAGCGCCGCCCAGGTCGCCGCCCGGCAGCAGCTCACCCGCGACGCCCTGCTCGCCGCCGGCGGCACCTCGCTCGGAGAGGCCCCCGCCCGGGCCTGGGAACACGGCCGGTTCAACGCCCCCTACCTGCGCGACTCGCTGCTCAGCGCGGGCGCGCTGTGCGAGACCCTGGAGACCGCGACCGACTGGAGCCGGCTGCCGGCCCTGCGCACCGCCGTCACCGAGGCGCTCACCGGGGCCCTGCCCGGCGCCCTCGTGCTCTGCCACATCTCGCACGTCTACCCGACCGGCGCCTCGCTCTACTTCACCGTCGTCGCCGCCCTCGGCGAGGACCCGCTCACCCGCTGGGGCGTCGCCAAGCGCGCCGCCGGGGACGCCATCCTCGGCGCGGGCGGCACCATCAGCCACCACCACGCCGTCGGCGCCGACCACCGGCCCTGGATGACCGAGGAGGTCGGCGAGCTGGGCGTGCGCATCCTGCGCGCCGTCAAGGCCGAACTCGACCCGGCGGGCATCCTCAACCCGGGCAAGTTGATTCCATGAACGAGGTGAGAACCGTCCGCAGGGTCGCCGTTCTCACCAACCCGGCGGCGGGCGTCGGCCACGCCGAGCCCGCCGCCCACCGGGCCACCGCCCGGCTGCGGGCCCTCGGCACCCAGGTCGAACCGCACGCCGGGCGCTCCCCCGAGGACGCCGTCCGCCTCGCCCGCGAGGCGGCGGCCGACGGGGTGGACGCGGTGGCCGTGGTCGGCGGCGACGGCATGATCAACCTCGCCCTCCAGGCCCTGGCCGGCACGCCCGTCCCGCTCGGCGTGATACCGGCCGGCACCGGCAACGACCACGCCCGCGAGTACGGCCTTCCGCTCGGCGACCCCGAGGCCGCCGCCGACGTCATCGCCGCCGGGCGCACCCACAGCGTCGACCTCGGCCGGATCACCGGCCCGGACGGGGCCGTCCGCTGGTACGGCTCCGTCCTCGCCACCGGTTTCGATTCCCTGGTCAGTGACCGCGCCAACCGGTTGCGCTGGCCGCGCGGCCGGATGCGCTACAACCTCGCCATCGCCGTCGAGTTCGCCAACCTGCGCCCGCTGCCGTTCCGCATCACCCTCGCCGACGGCACCGTCATCGAACGCGACCTGACCCTGGCCGCCGTCGGCAACACCCGCAGCTACGGCGGCGGCATGCTGATCTGCCCGACCGCTCTTCCCGACGACGGCCTGCTCGACGTCACCCTCGTCGACGCCATGCCCCGGCTGCGCATCGCCCGGTTCTTCCCCACCCTCTTCAAGGGCACCCACGTCACCCACCCGGAGGTCACCACGCTGCGCACGGAGTCCCTGCGGATCGAGTCCCCCGGCATCACCGCTTACGCCGACGGGGAGTTCATCACCTCGCTCCCGGTGGACGTCTCGGTGGTCAGGGACGCCCT
The DNA here is from genome assembly GCF_044767505.1 of Kitasatospora sp. NPDC101235. Classification (NCBI taxonomy): domain Bacteria; kingdom Bacillati; phylum Actinomycetota; class Actinomycetes; order Kitasatosporales; family Streptomycetaceae; genus Kitasatospora; species Kitasatospora sp. NPDC101235. The sequence continues at coordinate 41,190 of NZ_JBIWNZ010000017.1, read as the reverse complement.
GCGGGTGCTGGTGCCCTGAGCCGCCGGCGCCGTGGTCCGGTCCGCCGGAACGACGGAGGTCCGCGCACTCCGGAGAGTGCGCGGACCTCGGGGCCGTGTGGAGCGCACAGCCGCCTAGTAGCCCAGGTCGAACTGGTACCGAGCCTCGGTCACATTGCCGGCGAGGTACAGGTTGCCGTCCGAGTCGAGGATCGCGACGATCTGCTTGGTGTCGCCGTGGTAGGTCGTGAAGTAGAACTTGTTCTTCGCGTGGTCCACTTCCACGTTCGTGTTGATCGACAGCTCGATGCTGTCCGGACCGCTGATGAGCAGGTCCCTCTTCGGCGAGGTCGGGTAGACCTGGTTCTGCCGCAGCTTGACGCGACCGTGCCAGTCGCCTTCCGTCCAGTTGTCCGCTTCGCCGAGGTCGATGTCAGGCATGGAGGTCCTCCCCTTCGCCTGCGGGGAGCCCGCCAGGGCACACCCGCTCTTCTCCAGTGGAAACAACTTCGCTGCCAGGTGAAACACTTGGTCACCTGACGGAGAGTCCGCACACTCCGGGGAGCGCACGGGCCCGGTACCGCACCGGGCGCTCCGCTCCGGCCACCACGCCGGGGAGGAGCGACCGGATCCACCCGTCCTAGTAGGTCAGGTTCGTCTGGCCCGTGATCAGCCGGCCGGCGACGGTCAGGTTGCCGTCGGAGTCCAGCACCGCGAGCATCTTCCTCGTGCTGCCGTGGTAGGTGGTGAAGTAGAACTTGTTCGCCTCCTGGCTGGTGGACAGGTTCGTGTTCACCACCAGCTCGATGCTCTCCGGGCCGCTAATGAGCACGTCCTTCTTCCTCGGCTCGTTCAGGTAGGTCTGGTTCTGCCGCAGCTTGACGCGACCGTTCCAGTCGCCGGTCTTCACGTCGGACGCTTCGCCGAGGTCGATGTCAGGCATGGAGGCCCTCCCCCTTCGATCCCGCGGGGAGCCCGCCAGGGCACGCCCGCACTCCAGTGGAAACAACTTCGCTGCCAGGTGAGGCACTTGGCCACCTGACGGAGGGTCCGCGCACTCCGGTGAGCGCACGGGCCCGGGTACCGCACCGCTCGAAGACGGGGCCTAGTAGGTCAGCTTCCCCTGGCCCGTGAACACCTGGCCGGCGATGGACAGGTTGCCGTCGGAGTCCAGCACGGCGACGATCTTCTTCACGCCGCCGCGGTAGGTCGTGAAGTAGAACTTGTCCGACTCCTGGCTGACGCTGAGGTTCGTGTTCACCGACAGCTCGATGCTCACCGGCGAGGTGACGAGCACGTCCTTCTTGGCCGCGGACTGACCAATCCGGTTCTGCTCCAGCTTGACGCGGGCGTGCGTGTCGCCCACCGCCCAGTCCGTCGCCAGGCCGAGGTCGATGTCAGGCATGGAGGCCCTCCCCCTTCGATGCCGCGGGGAGCCCGCCAGGGCACGCCCGCACTCCAGTGGAAACAACTTCGGTGTCAGGTGGCGCACTTGACCGCCTGAACCGATCGGAAATCTACACAGCTCAGCCACGGAACCGGAACGTCCGGTTCGAAAAATTTCCGAACCGGTCAAAAACGAACAACATTTGACCGAATTTGCCGACATGGAGGCACAGAGTTGATCGCAAGCCCCGCGCGCATCCACGCCGAGACGCCAAATACCGCTGTTCGATGGATATGTGACGTTTGATCACTTGATGGGCGAGACCCGTCGAGCAACCGGGTGACTCGACGGCGGGCGGTCCGGTAGCCTGCGGGCATGTCGAGCCCTGAGGCATCCAGGGTGGGGGCTTTCGGTCACGCACCGTCAGCCCCCTGAGCCCCGGAGAGCCTGGAACCACCGAGGTCCGAGCGAGCGCCGCGCCTGCGCCGCCCGGGGGTTGAGCGTGCGGTGACGAGACGTCCCGTCCTCGTTCCCTCCGCCCTCTTCGGAGCTTCTCGATGCCCCTCCCCCTCTATCTGCTCGCCCTGGCCGTGTTCGCCATGGGCACCTCGGAGTTCATGCTCGCCGGGCTGCTGCCCGGCCTCGCCGCCGACCTCGGCGTCACCGTCGGTACGGCCGGCGGGCTGACCTCGGCCTTCGCGGTCGGGATGGCCGTCGGCGCGCCGCTGATGGCCGCGCTCGCCCGTAGTCGGCCGGGGCGCGGCAGCCTGCTCGGGTTCGTCCTGGCGTTCGCCGCGGCGCACGCCGTCGGGGCGCTCACCGCGAGCTTCCCGGTGCTGCTCGTGACCAGGGTGGTCGCCGCGCTCGCCGACGCCGGGTTCCTGGCGGTGGCCCTGACCACCGCCGCCGCACTCGTCCCCGCGGACCGGAAGGGGCGGGCGATCGCCGTGCTGCTGTCGGGCACGACGGTGGCGACGGTCGCAGGCGTCCCCGGCGGGGCGGTGCTGGGCGCGCTGTTCGGGTGGCGCGCCGCTTTCTGGGCCGTCGCGCTGCTCTGCCTGCCCGCCGTCGGCCTCGCCAAGGGCCTGCCGGCCGTCGCCACTTCGACCGACCGGTCCTCAACGACGGCCCTGCGCTCGGAGATCGCCGAGCTGCGCCGACCGCGGCTGCTCCGCGCGATGGTGCTCGCGGCGCTGGTGAACGCGGCGACCTTCGGCGGCTTCACCTTCCTCGCCCCCGTGGTGACCGGCCGCGCCGGGCTGGGCGAGCCGTGGGTGCCGGCCGCGCTGGTGCTGTTCGGCGCCGGGTCGTTCGCCGGGGTCACCGCCGCCGGACGGCTCGCGGACCGGCGCCCCGGCCTGGTCCTCGCCGTCGGCGGCCCGCTGCTGCTGGTGGGCTGGCCCGCCCTGGCCGTCCTCGCGGACGCACCGGGCGCGCTGCTGCCGCTGGTGTTCCTGCTGGGTGCACTGTCCTTCGCGGTCGGCGGCACGCTGATCACCCGGGTGCTGTACGAGGCGGCGGGCGCCCCCACCCTGGCGGGCGCCTACGCGACCGCCTCGCTCAACCTCGGCGCCACCGCAGGACCGTTGCTCGCCGCCGCCACCCTCGGCACGGCGGCCGGCGACCTCGGCCCGTTCTTCGCCGGGGGCCTGCTGGTCGCGGCGGCGCTGCTGGTGGCGACGGTCCGGCCGCGGGTCGCCTGAGCCGCAGCCGGCAATCGGCAGTCGGCAGTCGGCAGTCGGCAGTCGGCAGTCGGCAAGGGACGGTTGGCGGCTCGTGGGGACCGGCGAGAAGCCGGCCGTTCACACCCCGCGCGTTGCCGTCACCCGCCCGTCCGCGATCGCCGCCACCAGCTCGCCGTGGTCCGCCACCGTACGGTCCGCGTAGCGCAGGGCGAAGTCGGCGACGGCCTCGGCGAAGGTGTCCGCGCTGCCGAGGTAGCCGGCGATGGCCAGGCGGTCGCCGGTGCGGGCGTGGGCGCGGGCGAGGGTGCGGCCGCAGAGGTCGGCGTAGGCGCACAGGCCGGAGGGGGTGAGGTCGGCGATGTCCGTCGAGCCCTTCATGTCGCGCAGTTGGCGGCCGTAGTAGTGCCGCCCGGCGGGGCCGGTGGTCCAGCCGAGGAAGATGTCGCTGGCGGCCTGCATCAGGTGCTGCCCGGTGACCACCCGGCGGCCGCCGTGGTGGACGGCCACCTCGGCGTCCACCCGCACCGGCGGCAGGTGTTCCTCCAGCACCGACCGGCCGGCCTCCTTCAGTTGGATGAAGAGCGGGTCGCGGCCGTCCCGGCCTTCCAGCAGCACGATGTAGCAGCGGGTGCCGACACTGCCCACGCCGACCACCTTGGTCGCCGCGTCGACGAAGCGGTAGCGGTCCATCAGCACCCGGCGGTCCTCCGCGAGGGTCGACCGGTAGTCGCTGAACACCTTGCCGATGGCGCGCAGTTCGGTCGGTTTCAACGGTTCGATCAGCGGCGGTGCGCTGATGATCCGGCGCTGCCCGTCCCGTTCCTCGGTGAGCTTGCCGAAGGCCTGCAGGCTGGTGCGGCGCCGGGCGCGGGCGAGGCCTGCCTCGGCCTGCCTGCGCTGTCCCGGCTTGCGCAGCAGCGCCGGCAGGTCGACGGTGTCCACCCGGTCGTACCAGACCTCGAGTTCGCCCATCCCGGCCAGTCGCCGCATGCCGCCCGCGTACGCCCGGACGGCGGCGAGCGCGGCCCGGCGCACCCGGCGCTCGTCCTGGCCGTTGTCCCGGGCGGCGACGGCAACGCTGGCGGCGAGCCGTTTGACGTCCCATTCGAAGGGGCCGGGGAAGGTCTCGTCGAAGTCGTTGACGTCGAAGAGCAGCGCGCGCTCCGGCGAGGCGTACACGCCGAAGTTCAACAGGTGGGCGTCGCCGCAGAGCTGGACGGTGAGGCCGGTGTCGGGGAGGGCCCCGAGGTCGGCCGCCAGTACGGCGGCGGCGCCGCGCAGGTAGGCGAACGGGCTCTCCGCCATCCGCCCGTAGCGGATCGGCAGCAGCCGGGCGACCCGGTCCTCTCCCTGCCGTTCCAGCACGCCGAGCGGGTCGGGGCGGTCGGTGGCGGGGATCCACCGGCCGTGGGCGGAGCGGGAGATGCGCTCCCGGGCGGCCCGGCCGCGCCGGCGGCGTTCGGCGGGGGTGGTCATGCGGCGGCTCCGTCCGTCGGCGGGTCCTTCTTCCCGCGACGGTAGGACAGGAGTGCCGGAGGGCGCAGCACACGCCCTCCGGCGCTGCGCCGTCCGGGTGAACCGGGCGGCTCGGAACCGGCCGGATCGCCGGACAGCGGGCAGCGGATCACCGGACAGCGGACTCACCACACGGCGGACTCACCGCACGGTGAAGTCCGCCATCATCGCCATGTCCTCGTGCTCCAGGTTGTGGCAGTGCAGCATGTACGCCCCCGCGTAGTCGGTGAAGCGCACCAGCACCTCCACCGCCTCGGCCGGGCGCAGGTCCACGGTGTCCTTCCACCCCGCGTCGTACGGGCCCGGGTCCGCGCCGTTTCGGCCGATCACCTGGAAGTGGTCCAGGTGGACGTGCACCGGGTGGTGCAGGTCGGTGGAGAAGCGCCAGCGCTCGACCGCGCCGAGGGCGGGCGTGGCGATGCTCCGGCCGGGCCGGTACGGGCGGCCGTTGACGGTCCAGCCGTCGCCGCGACTGCGCCGGAAGGTGAAGTCGCGGGTGGTGACGACGGCGGAGGCGTCCAGGGCCTCGACGGCGGCGAGCCGGTCGGGCACCGTCGCGTCGTCGGTCAGCTGCTTCGCGGTGACGTCGAAGCGCATCACCTCGGCGGTCCGGCCGCTGCCGAAGCGGTTGACCAGCCGGACCCGGGTGCCGGGCGCGTAGCGGGAGAAGTCGACCACAACGTCGAAGCGTTCGGCGGGCGCGATCTCGATCCCGTCGTGCCGGATCGGGGCGGCGAGCAGGCCGCCGTCGGAGCCGATCTGGACCAGCGCACCACCGCCGGCCGGCTGCGGGTCCAACTCCAGCCGGTAGAGCCGGGCGTTGGAGGCGTTGAGCAGCCGCAGCCGGTAGCGGACCCGGTCGACGTCCAGCCGCGGCCAGGGCGCGCCGTTGACCAGGATCACGTCGCCGAGCACGCCGTTGGCGTAGGCGTCGGTGACGCCCGGCTCGGCGAGCCTGGGGTCGACGGCGGGGTAGCGGAAGGAGCCGTCGGCGGCGAAGGAGCGGTCGGCGATCATCAGCGGCAGGTCCCGCTCGCCGCGCGGCAGCGGCAGCGCGGCCTCCTCGTCGTCGTGCACGAGGTGGAAGCCGGCCAGTCCGCGCCAGACGCCGGGGCCGGTGAAACCCATCCGGTGGTCGTGGTACCAGAGGGTGGCGGCGCGTTGCATGCCGGGATAGGTGTACGTGCGCTCGCCGACGGCGGTGCGGGCCGCCGCATGGTCCATGCCCGCCATGCCTGCCATGCCCGACATGGCATGGGCTGCGTCCGCCGACGACCCCACCGGTAGCAGCAGGTCCACCGGGTAGCCGTCGCTGTCCGCCGGGGTGTGCCCGCCGTGCAGGTGCGTCACCGAGGGCACCGGCAGCTCGTTGCGGTGCTTGACCACCGCCGCCCGCCCGGTGCGGGTGACCACGGTCGGCCCCGGGAAGCTGCCCCCGTACGTCCAGGCCTCGGTCCTCACCCCGGGCAGGATCTCCAACGTGGCGGTCCGCTGGGTGATCTCGTAGTAGTCGCTGGTCCCGTCGTTGCGCACCGGTGACAGCACGGCCGGCACCGGCAGAGGGGCCCGGAAGGCCTCCGGCAGGTCGAGTTCGCTGCTCAGCAGCCGCCCGGGGCGGCCCTCGGCCAGCAGCCGGGCGGCGGAGGGGACGGCGACGGCGGCCAGGGCGCCCGCGCCGAGGACGGAGGCGCCGATGCCCAGGAACCGGCGCCGGTTCACCGGGGCACCTCCACCGGCCCACTGGGGCGCGGCAGCCGTCCGGTGCCGTCCGGACCGCCGGCGGCCAGTGCGTCCCGGACCGGCAGCGGCATCCGCCAGGCGCCGACCAGGCCGAACAGCACGCCGCTGACCAGCAGCACGCCGAGCGTGACGTGCACGCCGAGCGCCCGGGCGTAGCCGGCGGTGATCTGGCCGACGACGGCGACGGTGAGCAGGGCCGTGGTCCACAGCGGCCAGAGCGGGCCCCGGCCGGGCCGCCGGACGGCGACGGCCACCGCCAGCTGGACAACCACCACGGTGGCCAGCATCATCGCGTTGCCCTCGTGGTCCTTCAGGGAGTCGTAGGTGCCGTTCAGGAAGCTGCCGGCCAGCATGACCTGGAGCAGCGACAGCAGGGCCAGCAGGGTGGTGGAGGTGCGCAGCAGAATCAGCGGCCAGCGGGGGGCGGGGGCGGCAGGAGGACTGCTCATGTCGGGCTACTCTCTGCGTCGACGGTCGAGCGGGGCGGGCGAGAGCGTAGCTGATCCGACATCATGATCAGCCCAAATAAAGATTGTTGGACCAATCGATGGTCCCGGTGATCCCCGCTTGAGGCACCGTTCTCACGCGAAGGAGGCGTGCCCTTGAGTCATCCTCAAGGGCACGCCTCCCCGGCCCGTCGCAGCCCGCCGCTGCCGCGGCCCCCTACTGCCGCGCCGTGCCCAGCGCCGCCGGCCGGGTCCGCAGCAGCGCCCGGGCCGGCAGCCCGGTCGCCCCGAGGCAGAGCAGCACGGCTCCGGCGGCCAGCGGCACGGCGAGCATCGGCGGCACGTACGGGGTGGAGTTGGCCACCCCCCGGGCGACCGGCACCAGCGTGACCCCGGCGATCACCGCGCCGACCGCCAGCCCGGTCGCGGCCACCAGCAGCGCCTCCCAGCGCATCATGCCGCGCACCTGGCGCCGGGTGGTGCCGGCCAGCCGCAGCAGCGCGACCTCGCGGCGCCGGTCCAGCACCGTCATCACCAGGGTGTTGGCGGCGCTGACGGCGGCGAACCCGCCGAGCACCGCGGCCATCACGGTGTTGGCCCAGCCGCTGATCTCCAGGTCCTTGTCGGCCTGGGCGACGAACCCGGCCCGGTCGGTCACCGCGGCCCCGGCGAGCCTGCCCAGCCCGGCGGCCACCGCCGCCGGGTCGGCGCCCGGCGCGTCGGCGACCAGCACCTGGCTGTCGTACCCGGCCGTGACGTGCGCGGCCACCGCGGCCCGGGGCAGCAGTGCCTGGCCGACGCCAAGCCCGCGGTCGTACACCGCGACCACGGCGGGCCGCACGGCGGTGCCGTCGCCGAGCCAGAGCGGCACCCGGTCGCCGACCTCGGCGCCGAGGGAGTCGGCCAGGGTGGAGCTCAGCGCGATGGTGTCGGGGGCGCGGCCGAGGTCGGCCAGCGCGCCGCTGCGCACGCCCAGGTCGATCACCTTGGGCAGCCGGGCCGGGTCACCGTCCACCCCGAGGACGGGGGCGGAGCCCAGCTGCATGCCGTTCCTGTAGATCACTCCGGTGCGCAGCACGCCGACGGCGGTGTCCACGCCGGGCACCCCGGCCGCCCGCTCGGCCGTCCCGGCGGGCAGGCCGGGGCCGGTGGCGCCGACCACGTGGTCGGCGGTGACGCCGGCCCGGACGTTCTCGCCGGTAGTGTGGCGCACGGTGGTCTGCAGGATCAGCAGGGTGCCGCAGAAGGCGGTGACCAGGACGATCGGGGTGATCGCGGAAGCCAGCCGACGGGCGTTGGCACGGGCGTTGTCGGCGGCCAGCGAGCCGGGCGCGCCGCCGGCCCGCAGCGGGGCGCCGAGCACCGCGGCGGCGCCCCGGGCCAGCCAGGGGCCGAGCAGGGCGACGGCCATCATGAAGCACATCACGACGCCGAGCGCGGTCTGGGCGGCCTTGGTGCCGTCCAGGGCGGTGGCGACGGCGCCGGTCACGACGCCGCCGGCGGTGAAGACCAGCCCGAAAACGGTGCGCACCTTGCCCGGGGGAGCCGGTTCGACGGCGGCCTCGCCAAGCGCCTGGGCGGCCCGCATCCGGGACGGCCGGCGGGCGGCCAGGAAGCCGGCGGTCAACGCGGCGAGGGTGCAGACGAGGACGGCGGCCAGCATCGGCAGCGGGCCGACGTCCAGACGGACGTCCGCGGGGACGGCGCCGCGCTCGACCAGCTGGCCGAACCACCAGCGGGCGAGGGCCAGTCCGGGCAGGATGCCGAGCGCCGCGGCGAGCGGCGCGACCAGCATCGCCTCGGCGGCGATGGTGCGGCGGATCTGGCGCGGGGTGGCGCCGATGGCGCGCAGCAGGGCGAACTCGCGGGCGCGCTGGCCGGTCGCGAGGGCGACGGTGCTCATCACCACGAAGATCGCGGTCATGGTGGCGTAGCCGCCGAAGCTTCCGCCGAGGGCCATCAGCATGGTGCGGGCATCACCCAGAGCCGGGTACTCGACCTCGCCCCGGGCGTCCCCGGTGAAGGTCCTGGCGTCGCCGCCGACGGCCTGGCGGACCTGTGCGGCCAGCGCGGCGGCGCTCACGCCCTCGCGGGGCTGCACGGCGATGGCGTCGATCCGGCCGGGGTGGCCGGAGAGGCGGTCGGCGGTGACGTCGGCGAACCACGCGGTGGGGCCGGCCTGCTGGGCGGCGGCCAGACCGGAGACCCGGTAGTTCGCGGTGCCGCCGGGCGCGGTGAGCGCGAGGCTCGCGCCAGGCGCGAGATGGGCTGCACGCGCCGTGTCGGCGTCCAGCACCACCTCGTTCACGCCGGGCGCGCGGCCCTCCAGCAGCCGGTCGCCCGGCCCGGCGATGCCGAGCGCGGCGAAGCCCCGGCCGGTCAGGGTCGGCGCCTGCCCGGTGGCGGGCAGCGGGAAGGCGGTGTCCGGCCGGGCGGCCGCGACGCCGGGCAGCGCGGCCAGTCGGCCGACCAGCGCGGCGTCCGTTCGGGCCCGCTCCGGGGTGGCCTGTTCCTCGGTCTCGGTGTCCTCGCCGATCTTCTGCTGGATCTTCACCGTCTGGTCGGCCGCGACCACCACCGGGGCGGCGGCGTACCGGTCGGGTTCGACGCTCGCCGTCAGGCCGGTCTGCAGCAGCACCCCGCAGGCCACCGTCACGGCGGCGCCCAGCAGCAGGGCGACCAGGGTGCCCACGAAGGACGCGGGCCGGAAGCGCACCGAGGAGCGCGCGAGTCCGTTCGTCATGCCGCCACTCCCACCGGGCGGGCGGTCAGCGCGACCATCCGGTCCGCGACGGCCTGCGGGCTCGGGTGCGGCAGGTCGTCCACGATCGCACCGCCGGCCAGGAACAGCACCCGGTCGGCGAAGGAGGCCGCCACCGGGTCGTGGGTCACCATCACCACGGTCGCGCCGAGCGAGTCCACGGCCCGGCGCAGCAGGGCCAGCACCTCGTGCGCGGTGCGGGTGTCCAGCGCGCCGGTCGGCTCGTCGGCGAACACCACGTCGGGGCGGGTGATCAGCGCGCGGGCGATCGCCACCCGCTGCTGCTGCCCGCCGGACAGCTGGCCGGGCCGCCGCCGGGCGTGCTCGCCGAGGCCCACCTGCTCCAGCAACTCCCGCGCCCGGGCACGGTCCTGGCGCTCCCCGGCGAGGCGCTGCGGGAGCAGGACGTTCTGCTCGACGGTCAGCGAGGGCAGCAGGTTGAAGGACTGGAAGACGAAGCCGATCCGGCTGCGGCGCAGCTTGGTGAGCCGGTTCTCGCTCAGCGCGGTGATGTCCTCGCCGCCGAGCCGGACCTGCCCGGAGTCCGGGCGGTCCAGGCCCGCCGCGCACTGGAGGAAGGTGGACTTGCCGGAGCCGGACGGGCCCATCACCGCGGTGAAGCTGCCGTGGCCGAGCGCCAGGTCGATCCCGCGCAGCGCCTGCACCGTCGCCTCGCCGCGCCCGTAGGTGCGGCGCACCCCGCGCAGCTCGACCGCCGGAGTCGCCTGCCGGGCGGCGCCGCCCGGGGCCGTGCCGTGAACGTCGGTGCCGTACGTGCCGGTGCCGTACACGTCGGTGCCATACGTGCCGGTGCCGTACGCATCGGTGCCGTACACGTCGGTGCCGTACACGTCGGTCCTGCGGCGGTCTTGGCGGCGTGCCATGGATGGGCCTTCCCTCGGTTCTTCGTCGCTCGTCGTCGACGTGCTCCAACCTAGGAAGGACGGGCCCCGCGAACCATGCAGGTCACCGGCGGACCGTGGGTGGGGTTATCCCCCCACCGGTTCGGCGGGAATCCCCAGGTAGGCGGCGCGCAGCTCGGCGAGCACCGGGTGGCCGGGGTCGAAGGCGGTGCCGTCCACGGCCGCCAGCGGCCGCACCCCGACGCCCGCGTTCACCGCGAAGGCGGCGGTGAAGCGGCCCAGCCCGGCGGCGGGCAGCGGCTCGCGGGACTGCGGGCCCCAGTACGCGCCCGACAGCAGGGCCTCGGTCACCCCGGGCAGGCTCGGGCCCTGCGGCCAGACCAGCTCGTCCCCGGCCAGGAAGCCGGCGTTCCAGGTCGCGCCCTCGACCACCAGGCCGTCCTCGTCGACCAGCAACACGTCGTCGTAGCCCGCGAGTTGGGCCTGCCGACGGTGGTGCACCAGGCCGAACAGGCCGACGTGCTTCACCTCCGGCAGCTCCCGCCGGTACGCCACGGTGCGGACCCTCAGCGGGGCAGGCGCGGCCGCCGCGGCCGGTCGGGTGGTCACCAGCAGGACGGGTGCGGCCGGGGCGGCGGGACGCTCCAGGCCGAGCGCCGGGTCGTACACGGTCACCCGGACGATCACCGGCGCACCGTCGGCGGGCAGCACCGCGCCGATCCGCTCCCGCACCACCGCCCGGTCCAGCTCGGCACCGAACAGCACCCGGCAGTCCCGGACCAGCCGGTCCAGGTGCAGCGCCAGACCGCGCACCCGGCCCGCCTCGGCGCGCAGGGTGGTGAAGTGCCCGTAGTTGAGCAGCCCCAGCGCGGCCAGCCGCGCCGGGTCGGCGGGGGCGCCGTCGATCTCGATCTCAGCCATCCCCCGAGTCTGCCAGCTGCGGGGACGGCGGCGAGGACGGCGGCGGGGCGGGGTCCGGCAGCGGCACCGGGCGGTACGGGCTGACCATCCGCCGGCCCGCCGTCCGGGCCGCCCGCTCGAACTCCTCGATCCGGTACGCCAAGCCCTCCGGCTCCCCCGCGTCCGACCAGCGCCACGCCTCCGCCCACCACTGCGGGCCGCGCACCAGCGGCCGGCCGGCCAGCGCCAGGTACAGGGCCAGCGTGGAGCGGGCGTACTCGTGCACCCAGCCGTCGCAGCCCCGGTAGTCCGCCGTCTCGTCCAGCCGCAGCCAGCGGCCCTCCTGCCCGGCGGTCAGTATCGGCACCCAGCCGCGCAGCCGGTCGGCGACCAGCAGGAACAGCCGGCCGTTCTCCTCCCGCACCCGGTGCAGCGGGAGCTGCGGCATCCGGGCGAAGGACAGCGAACGCTTCCAGCCCACCACCCACAGGCCCCGGCGCAGGTAGTAGCGGACCGCCGGCTGCCATGACCAGTGCGCCTCCAGCCGGAATCCCGGCAGGCCCTCGGCGGTGGCCGCCGCGTACACCTCGTCCAGCGCGGCGGCGGCCAGCCCCCGGCCTCGCGCGGCCGGGGTCACGTAGAGGGAGGAGACGGCGAGCTGGCTCGGGCCCTTGGTCCAGTTATCCACCGCGACGGTGCCCACCACGGCACCGGCGTCGTCCTGGATCCAGTAGCGCCGCCGGTACAGCTCCCCGCCCGGCCACTCCCGACCGCTCTCCCCCAGCCGCTCCCGCCACCCGCGCTCCGCCTGCGGCGCCAGCCCGTCCGGGTCCACCGGCTCGCCCAGCTCGCCCTCCACCAGGGACGCCAAGTCCCAGAGCGCGAACCGCCGTTCCTCCCCCGGCCCGGCCGCCCGCAGCCGCGGCCCCGCCGCCAGCCGGTCCTGCGCCCGCTCCACCGCCGCACCCCACGACCTCAGCACACGGCGAGGATAGCGGGGAGGCCGGGACGACCAGTAATCCACCGACCACCGAACGTCAGACCGGACGTCGACCGCCTTCACGGGCATTCCGGGGTGTGTCGAGCGTGGCCGATATTGATCCGCGGTGTCCTGAAGCCGAGTCGCCGCCTTGGCGATCTACGCTGTCACCGTTACCCATGAGTTTCAACGGCTCGGCGCCCCGGGGGGAAGCCTCGAAGCGTTCCCAGGTCCCCGGATCGCTCCGGCCGCCTGTAGAGGGGACAGTGCGATGGATGCTGACATCCGGACCAGGGCCGCACTCGAGGAACACTGGCGGGCGTCGGAACGTGGGGATACCGAAGCCGAGCACGCCATCTACGCTGCGGACGCGATCCTCGACTACCCCCAGTCAGGTGAACGGTTCCGTGGCCGCGCGACGATTTCAGCGCAACGTGGCGGGCACCCTGCCAGTCGGCACTTCACCGTCCACCGGATCGTCGGCAGTGGGGATCTGTGGGTGAGCGAGTGTGTCATCACGTACGACGGGGTGCCCACCCATTCGGTGAGCATCATGGAATTCGCCCACGGGCGTGTGGTGCACGAGACGCAGTACTTCGCGGACGCCTTCGGTGCGCCCGAATGGCGGACAGCACTCGCGGAGCCGATGCCGGGCAGGGACATCGCCGGGGCCTGACCCGAAACCGGCTTCGATCGTTCATGAGCCCGTGACAGCTTGCCGACGCGGGCTCCGGGCTCTTGCGAATGCGTGTGTCCTGCCCTGTGGGTGGGGCGCGGCCCGAGTGCCGGCCTGGGGAGGCGCAGCCGCCTCCGGCTCCTGGCCGACTAGCGGCCGCGGGGGTCTTTGCGTGGGTGCCCTTGAGGTACTGCCCGCGCTGGGGCGGCCTCGGCGTCCCCGGGTTTCCAGGGTGTGGTCGTCGTGGTGCGGTAGAACTCGGCTGCCGTGACGGTGGCGGGGACGCCGAGTTCGGCGGCGACCGCGGTGATCGCGCTGTCGCCGACCGCGAGGTCGGCCTGGCCGTCGGTGGTGTAATACGGTGCGACGAACGTCTCGTAGTGGGCTCGGACTTCGTCTGTGGTCTGTCCGCCGAGGAACGTCCGCATGTACCGCACCGCGGTGTCGGGGTCGTTGTGGATCACCCGCAGGGCGCGCCGGTTGGCTCGTACGACGGCCTGGACCGCGGGGTCGTCCGGGGAGATGTAGGTGGGGTCCACGGCCACGCCGACGGTGGGGATCCGGAAGTGGTCGCCGACCCAGGCCAGCACCTGCCAGCCGTGCTCGGCGGCTACCGCCTCCGGCGCCATGGTGCTGCCGACGTAGGCGGCGTCGATGCTGCCGTCGCGCAGCCCGCGCAGGTCCAGGCCGTAGTCGCCGGGATGGCGGACGACGGTGTGGACGTCGCGGTCCGGGTCGAGGCCTGCCCCGCGCAGCACGATCCGGGCGAAGCACCCGGGTGGGTCCTGGGGGCCGTGTACCGCCAGCCGTCGGCCGGCGAGGTCGGCCAGGGAGGTCAGGCCGTGACGGGCGAGGAACCAGAACAGCGGTCGGTGGGTGTGGACATCGAGTGCGACCCAGGGGGTGCCGTTGATCAGTCGGGACAGCAGTGCCCGGCCGAGCCCGATGGTGGCGCAGCGGCGCAACCGCTCATCGTCCCAGGAGATGCCGTCGCGCAACGCGACATGGACGCCCTCGTCGGCGTAGTAACCCTGCTGGTCGGCGATGTAGGCGACCAACTCCTCGTGCAGGCCCCGCCCGACATGGGCGAGATCGATCGTACACACCGAGCTCTCCTTCGGTCCTGTCCCCGCCGTGCCGTCCCGCACGGAGTGCGGCGCCGGAACGGCGGTGCGGCGGATACCGGTCGGCTGTCAGTCCATCGACATTCCGCCGTTGACCGCGGCCGTGGTGCCGGTCATGAAGGCGTTGTCCCCGCTGGCGTAGAAGGCGACCGCTTGGGCGACATCGGCCGGACGTGCCAGGCGGCCCACGGGGGTGAGGGCCACCTGCCGCTGCCTGGTCTCGTCGTCGAGCGCGGACCCCATGCGGGTGTCCTCCACCGGGCCGGCTGCGACGATGTTGACCGTGATGCCCTGCGGGCCCAGTTCCTGGGCGACGTAGCGGGCGAACTGCTCCAGGGCGGCCTTGGCCGCGCCCAGCGCGATCATGCCCGCCCGGGGCCGGCGGCTGAGGCCGGTGCTGATGTAGATGATGCGCCCCCAGCCCTGTTCGCTCATGGCGGGCAGGACTGCCTTGGTGACCGCGAACGCCGCACGCATCTCGGCGTCGATCTTGCCGCCCAGCTCCTCCCACGTCATGTCCTGGAACGACTTGACCGCGTACGGGATCAGCGCGTTGTGCACGAGCACGTCGATGCCGCCCCACGCCGCCCGGACCTGCTCGACCATGCTCTGGACGGCCGCTGCCTCGCGCACGTCGGCCTGCACGGCCATGGCCTGCCCGCCTGCGGCCTCGATGTCGGCCACGACCTCGTCGGCCGCCTTGGTGTTGCGCAGGTAGTTGACCACCACGCGCATTCCCCGCGCGGCAAGGAGACCTGCGGTGGCCGCACCGATTCCGCTGCCGGCCCCTGTCACCAGTGCCACCCGGCCGTCTGCCCCGGTCACGAGCCCACCTCCTGATCATCGTCGCGGGCCGTCGGAACGACCGCCCGGAGTCCTTCGCCCCCGCTGCCGGGGTCTGCTGAGCGGATCGCCCCGTGGAGCACCGTGTCGACGGTCCCCCGCAGCAGATCGGCCGCGGTTCTGTTGGTGACTGCTACGGCCAAGGTAGAACGGCTGTGCGCGCACCGCGCGGTTGCACGTGCCGGGGACGTGGCCCCGTCCACCCCGACCGGACGCGAGGGAACGACGGGCGAAGCACGCGAGACCCGGGAACGCAGCGCGTACATGGTGGTGCTGGGCGCGGCCCACGTCCTCGTTCGGCCGCACTGACGCCTTCGGCGGGCGGCAGGCCCAGCGGAGCGCTCCGGCGCGCCGCTGGGCCTGCCGGGTGCCGATCCGGCGGACGGTGCAGATGATCAGCACACCGGCCGGCACGTCGAGTGCGGTGGAGGCGGTGCCCAGGTACACGGCTCGGCGCCCCAGGCGCAGGACGGCTCGCGGGATGGTGGGGAAAACCCGACCACAGGACTCGACTTGGCCGTGATGACCGCGCCGGCCTGCGCCGATGCAATGGAGGGGTGACGAAACGGGCGTGGTGGTGGTGCGGCGGGTGGGTGGTCGCGGCGGGGTGGGCGGGGGCGTTCCCGGTGGTGTCCGGGCTCGGGCCGCACCGGAGTTGGGGGGCCTGGGCGGCCTGCGGGTACCTGTCGGCGGCGCTCGCCGTGGTGCTGCTGCGGCGGCGCGGGCCTGAGGTTTCGGTGGCGGTCGCGGCCGTCGGGGCGGTGCTTGCGCCGCTGCTCGTGCTGGTACCGGACGGGCGGGGGCAGAGCGAGGTCGGGGTGATCGAGCGCTCCGGGTCGCTGCTGCTGCACACCGGCACGCCGTACCTGGCCGACCCGCAGTCCGTCGCGGAGTACACCCCGTACCTTCCCGGGATGGCCCTGCTGGGCCTGCCCCGGGCGCTGCTGGACGGTTCGCCGCTGGGCGACGCCCGGCTCTGGTGTGCGGCGGTGTTCCTGCTCTGCGTGCTGCGGACGGTACCCGCCGGGTGCCGGCTCGGCGCCGCCGCGCTCACCGCCTCGCCGGTGGTCGCGCTGCCGCTCTGCGTCAGCGGGGTCGACCTGCCGCTCACCGGCCTCTGCTGGCTCGCCCTGGTCCGCGCCGCCGAACGGCGGCCGGTGGCGGCCGGGTTGGCGCTGGCCGCCGCCTGCTCGCTGAAGTGGACGGCCTGGCCCGCGCTCGCCGTGGTGGCGGCCCTGCTGGCGGCCACCGCCGGGCGGCGCGCGGCGCTGCGCGGGGCGGCCGTCGCGGTGGGGGCGGCGGCGATGGCGGTGCTGCCGGTGGCACTGCGCGCACCGGGGCCGCTGGTGGAGCAGGTGTTCGCCTTCCCCACCGGGCGCGGCCGGCTGCCGACCCCGGCCGCCAGTCCGCTGCCCGGGCGGCTGCTCGCCGGGCTCGCCGTCGGGGCCTCGCTGCTCACCCGCCCGCCGCGCACCGCGGCCGCGGCGGCGCACCGGCTGGCCCTGGGGCTGTCGGCGGCCTTCCTGCTGGCCCCCGCCGGGCGGTTCGGCTACCTCGCACTGCCGCTCGTCCTCGTCCTGCTCTCCTTCCCGCTCTCCGTTCCGAAAGGCCTGCCATGGGCACCACCCTCGTCGTCACCAACGACTTCCCGCCGCGCCAGGGCGGGATCGAGACCTTCGTCAAGGCCATGGCCGACCGCGTCCCCGGCCACGACGTCGTGGTCTACACCTCGGCCGAACCGGGCGCGGAGCGCCACGACGCCGCTCTCCCCTACCCGGTGATCCGCGACCGCGCGCGCACCCTGCTGCCGACCCCGCGGGCCACCCGCCGGGCCGCCGGGATAGCCCGGGCGCACGGCTGCGACCGGGTGTGGTTCGGCGCCGCCGCGCCGCTCGCCGCGATGACGCCGGGGCTGCGGCGGCTGGCGCCCGGCATCCGCCGCACCGTCGCCACCACGCACGGCCACGAGATCTGGTGGGCCCGCACGCCGGGTGCCCGCGGCCTGCTGCGCCGGATCGGCCGCAGCACGGACGTGGTGACCTACCTCGGCGCCTACACCCGTGCCCGGATCGCCCCCGCGCTCGGGCCGGACGCCCGGCTGGCGCGGCTGGTGCCGGGGGTCGACCCGTCGGTCTTCCGGCCGGCCACCGCCACCGGCGCGTCCGCCGCCCCGGTCGTCCTCTGCGTGGCACGGCTGGTCCCGCGCAAGGGCCAGGACGTGCTGATCCGCGCGCTGCCCGCGATCCGCCGGGCGGTGCCCGGGACCACCCTGGTGCTGGTCGGCCGGGGCCCGGACGAGGACCGGCTGCGGGGCCTCGCCCGACGGCTCACCGAGCCGGGCAGCGTGGTGTTCACCGGCGGCCTCGACCACGCCGGGACGGCCGTCCACTACGCCGGGGCGGACGTCTTCGCGATGCCGTGCCGCACCCGTCGGCTGGGGCTGGAGGCCGAGGGCCTCGGCATCGTCTACCTGGAGGCGGCCGCCGCCGGCCTCCCGGTGGTGGCCGGCCGCTCCGGCGGCGCCCCGGACACCGTCCTGGACGGCGTCACCGGCACGGTCGTCGACGGCCGCGCCCCCGCCGAGGTGGCCGCCGCCCTGACCCGGATCCTGCTCGCCCCGCCCGCCGAGCGCGTGCGGACGGGGGCGGCGGGGCGGCGCTGGGCCGAGGAGCACTGGACCTGGGAGTCCTCGGCGCGGCGGCTCACCGACCTGCTGGACCCCGAGGTGCCCCTGCCCGGCGCGACCGCCCCGGTCACTCCTGCTGCCCCCGCAGGTGCCTGACCAGCCGTGCGATCGCGGGAGCCCCGCCGTTGGCGCGCACCGCCGTCACCCAGTTCCGCGCCTGGCCCGGCAGGTCGTCCCGGCTCGGGCAGGAGAAGCTGAACAGCCAGACGTGGGCGGACAGATCGCGCTCCGGCAGCGCCCGCCACTCCTCGCCCCCGGCCTCGGCCAGCACGTCCAGGCAGGCGGCGAGCGCCTGGTCGCCGTCCCCGCCCCACTCCTGCCGCAGCCACAGCAGGAAGTTCGTCTGGGCCGTCGTGCTGTCGTCCGTGGTCGCCTCGCCCTTGAGCAGTCGGTTGACGATTGCGCTCTGCGGTTCCCGTGTCCTCGCCATGACGCCATCGTTCCGGCACCGCAACCACCGTGACAAGTGGGTGGATCGTCACCCGGCCGGCCGCTCACTCCCCCGCAGGTGCGCCAGCACCGCGAGCACCCGCCGGTTGCCCTCCGTCGGGTCCAAGTCCAGCTTCGTGAAGATGTTCCCGCAGTGCTTCACCACCGAGGCCTCGGTGATGCTCAACCGGCCCGCCACGGCCTGGTTGTTGAGGCCCTCGGCCATCAGCGCGAGCACCTCGCGTTCGCGCGGGGTGAGCCGGGCCAGCGGGCGGTCGGCGGACTGACCGCGCAGCAACACCCGGACCACCTCGGGGTCGATCACCGTCTCCCCGTCGGCGACCCGCCGCAGCGCGTCCAGGAAGTCCGCGACGTCGCCGACCCGGTCCTTCAACAGGTACCCCAGACCGGCCGGTTGGGCGCCGGCGGCGGCGAGCAGCCGGGTCGCGTACGGGGTGGCCACGTACTGGGAGAGGACCAGGACGGGCAGGCCCGGGTGGCGCTCGCGCAGGGCGAGGGCGGCGCGCAGGCCCTCGTCGGTGTGGTCGGGGGGCATCCGGACGTCGGTGACCACGATGTCCGGCCGGTCGGCGTCCACGGCCGCGGCCAGCGCCCCGGCGTCGCCGACGGCGGCGGTCACCCGGTGGCCGCCGAGCGCAAGGAGTTCGACCAGTCCGGCGCGCAGCAGCACCGCGTCCTCGGCGATCACGACCCGGAGCACGGGACCTCCAGCCGCAGCGTCGTCGGGCCGCCCGTCGGGCTCATCACCATCAGCCGTCCTCTCAGCAGTGCCACCCGGTCGGCGAGTCCCGCCAGTCCGGCCCCGGCGGCCGGGTCCGCCCCGCCGCGGCCGTCGTCGGTCACCTGGACGACCAGCCGGCCGCCCGCGAGACGCCCGTGGACGGTGATCGCGGTGGCACCGCTGTGCTTGGCCGCATTGGTGAGCGCCTCGGTGACGGTGAAGTAGGCGGTGGTCTCCACGGGGGCGGGCAGCCGCTCCGGGAGCTCGATGTCGGTGGCCACCGGGATCGGGTGGCGCTGCGCGACCTCGTCGACGGCGGCGGCGAGCCCGTGGTCGGTGAGCACCTGCGGGTGGATGCCGCGCACCAGTTCGCGCAGTTGCTCCAGCGCCTGCCGGGCCTCGCCGCGCGCCCGGGTGACGAGTTCGGCGGCCCGGGCGTCCCGGTCGCCCTCGCCGCGGGTCTCCCGGCCACCGCCCCCGGCCCCCTCCCGGCCGCGCAGCTCGTACTCGGCGAGCCCGAGGGTCATGCTGAGCGCGACCAGCTGCTGCTGCGCGCCGTCGTGCAGGTCGCGCTCGATCCGGCGCCGCTCGGCCTCGAAGGCGTCGGCCAACCGCGCGCGGGAGCGGGTGAGTTCGAGCACCTGACGGCCGAGGTCGTCCTCCCGGGGCCCGAGCAGGAAGCGGGCCAGCGAGACCTCGGCACAGACCAGCAGCGCCCCGGCGTACGCGCAGAGCAGCAGGCCGGCCAGCCCGGCGGCGCTGAACGGCAGGGCGGCGAGCGGCCCGGCGACGGCGTGTCCGGGGACGAGCATCACGGTCTCCGGATCGAGCGCCCAGACCACCAGCGGGGAGATCACGTACAGGCCGGAGAGCACCAGCAGCACGGTGAAACCGAGCGAGGCGGTGGCCAGCACGGTCGAGACGAGCACGGCGTGGGCGAGTTCGCGCCAGGTGGCCCGCTCGCGCAGCCGGGTGCGGATCCGGGCGCGGCGGCCCGCTCCGGGCAGGCTCCGGTGCGGGTCGGACGGGGGGAACGGCTCGACCAGCCGCAGCCGCCACCGGGCCACGGCGGCGGCGGGGATGCCCGCGAGCGCCAGGGCGAGCAGCACCGGCAGCCCGACGCCGACCACCGACAGCCCCGCACCGAGCACCAGCAACGCCGCGAGGACCACCAGCAGCACCGGCCCGAACAGCGCGCCGCCGAGCAGGTACGCCCAGCAGCGCGGCACCCAGCGGGTGATCGGGAAGCGCAGCGGGTTCGCCCGCAGCGCCTCGCCCACGGACGCCGGCTGCTGCTCCCCCTCGCTGGTCCCCGCGCCGGTCCGCCCGCTGCTCCCCTCGCTCACCCGATCCACCCTAACCGACCGGCTGACGGCCCTTCGGGTCCTCGGCCGGCTGCACGGTCCGGGCCCGGCGCGGCCTGGTCAGCGCGACGGACACGATCACCAGCGCGCCGCCGGCCAGGGCGTTCCAGCCCACCGGCTCGTGCAGGAAGGCCGCGCCGAGGGCGGTGGACCACAGCGGGGTCACATAGGTGACCGCGGAGGCCACCGTCGCGCCCGCCGACCGGACCAGGCCCAGGTTGAACAGGTAGGCCAGGCCCGTCCCGAGCGCGCCGAGCACCAGCAGGGCGGCGGAGGCGGCGGGGCCGGGCCAGTGCGGGGCGCCCGCGGCGACCGGGGCGATCAGGGCCAGTTCGGCCGCGGCGCAGCCGATCTGGAGTGCGGAGAGGGTGGTCACCGACTCCGGGCGGCCCGAGAGGAAGCGGCGCAGGTAGGCGAAGCCGGCGCCGTAGCAGCAGGCGGCGGCCAGGCAGGCCAGCGCGCCGGCGGTCGCCCCGGCGCCGAGGCCGCGCCAGACCCCGAGCACGGTGAGCACGCCGAGGAAGCCGAGCCCGAGGCCGGCCAGCCGACGGGCGCCCGGGTGGCGCTCCTCGGGGACGGTGAGCACCGCGAACAGCAGGGTGAACAGCGGGGTGGTCGCGTTCATCACCCCGGCGAGCACCGAGCTGACCCTGGTCTCGCCGAAGGAGAACAGGGTGAACGGCACGGTGTTGAGCAGCACCGCGACCACGGCCGAATGCCCCCACAGCCCCCGATCGCGCGGGGCCCGCTCGCCGCGCAGCAGCAGGATCGCCCACAGCGTGACGACACCGAACAGGCAGCGCCACAACGCCACCCACACCGGCGGCACCCCCGCGTCGACCGCCACCTTGATCAGGGCGAAGCTCGCGCCCCAGATCACCGACAGGGCCACGAAGCCCGGCAGCCAGCGCCGCACCCCCACCACCTCCGTCCTCGCACTGCTCGCGTGTTCGCGTGTTCGCGTGTCGCTTGTTGCTTGTTGCTTGTTGCTTGTCGCTGGACAGAGCGTGGCCCGGCCCGGAGCATGAGTCCAACAAGTGGTAGCCCGTTCGTGATGAGGAAGTCTCATGACCCCGGACATCAACCTGGCCCAGCTCAGGGCACTGGTCGCGGTCGCCGACACCGGCGGCTTCAGTGCGGCCGCCGACGAGCTGGGCATCAGCCAGTCCGCGGTCTCGCACGCCGTCGCCGCGCTGGAGCGGAGCCTCGGCGCGCCCGTGCTGCGGCGCGGAAACCCGTGCCGCCCCACCCCGC
The DNA here is from genome assembly GCF_044767505.1 of Kitasatospora sp. NPDC101235. Taxonomy (NCBI): domain Bacteria; kingdom Bacillati; phylum Actinomycetota; class Actinomycetes; order Kitasatosporales; family Streptomycetaceae; genus Kitasatospora; species Kitasatospora sp. NPDC101235. The sequence continues at coordinate 19,817 of NZ_JBIWNZ010000017.1, read as the reverse complement.
TGGGCGAGCAGGTCCTGCCGCACGCCCGGACCGCCGTCGCCTCGGCCGCCGCCGTCCGCGCGATCGCCACCCGGCACTCCGGCGGCCCGACGGGCACGGTACGGCTGGCGGCGCCGACCACCGTCTGCCAGGCGCTGCTGCCCGGGCTGCTGCAGGACTGGCGGGCGGCCTACCCGCAGGTGACCGTCCGGGTCTTCGAGGGCGAGGACGAGGAGCTGGCGGCCTGGCTGGAGGCGGGCACGGTGGACGCCGCCGTGCTGGTGGACGCCGGGCCGCTGCCGCCCGGGGCAGTCGCGCTCGGCGCCGACTCGATGCACGCGCTGCTGCGCCGCGACCACCCGCTCGCCGGTCAACCAGCCATCAACGTAGCCGAGTTGGAGGACGACGACTTCCTGCTCTCGGAGGGCGGCTGCGAACGCCACATCCGCGAGGCCTACCGGCGGGCCGGCGCCCGCTTCACGCCCCGGCACCGCATCCGCGACCTGAACACCCTGATCGGCATGGTGCACGCGGGCGTCGGGGTCTCGGTGATGCCCGCGCTGGCGCTGACCATGCTCCCGGCCGAGTGCGTGCTGGTCCCGATCCGGCCCACCGTCCACCGGACGCTGTCGCTGACCGGGCCGACCGGCCGCCCGTGGTCCCCGGCGGTCAGCGGACTGCTGGCGGGGGTGGCGGCCGGGGCCGGGGTGAAGGCCGGGGCCGGGGTCTGACCTGCTGCGACGACTCCCGCACGGGTCGCGTGGATTCACCTGCGCGCCTGACGGGGCGTCCGGCGAGGGGGAAGCGGTGGGGCGGGCTGCCGCCGGCTACCAGAAGGTGATCACCAAGTACAACCTCAAGGCGATCGACTTCGACCTGGAGGAGCCGGAGTACGAGAACACCGCGGCCATCCACAACGAGATCGGCGCGGCGAAGATCCTCCAGCAGAACAACCCCGGCCTGTACGTCTCGATCACCACCGCCGGCACCAACGCGGGAACCGGCTGGTTCGGCACCCAGATGCTGGGCGAGGCCAAGTCGCAGGGCTTCACGCCGGACAACTACTCGATCATGCCGTTCGACGGCGGCTTCAACGGCGCCGCGGCGCAGACCGACGCACTGGTGAAGTTCAACGCGATCCTGCAGACCACCTTCGGCTGGAACGAGGCCACCGCGTACTTCCACCAGTCCGACTTCCAGACCGTGCTGGACTTCGCCACCGCGCACGGCCTGGCCCGGTACACCTACTGGTCGGTCAACCGGGACCGCCAGTGCGCGGGCAACGTCGACCCGGGGCTGTCCGGCTCCTGCTCCAGCGTGGTGCAGAACGACTGGGACTTCACCGGGTACACGGTGAAGTCCGCCGGGGCGACCCCGCCCACGACGACCCCGAGCTCCTCGCCGACCGGCCCGGGCACCCCGACCACCCAGGTGCCCACCCCGGGCACCTGCACCGCCCCGGCGTGGAGCGCGAGCACCACCTACAACGGCGGCGCCAAGGTCTCGTACAGCGGGCACGCCTACCACGCCAAGTGGTGGACGCTGAACGAGGTGCCGAGCGCCGGTGGCCAGTAGGGCGTCTGGGCCGACGACGGGCCCTGCTGACGGAACCTCCTCCGCTGCGGGTGGGGGCCCGGGGTCTCGCGGCCCCTGGGCCCCGGCCGGCAGCGGCACGGTCACTCCCCGGCGAACCGCTCCCGCAGCTCAGCCAGCACCTCCGCCGCCTCCGGCAGCCCGGCCGCCTCGCAGCGCGCGATGCCGGCGGTCAGCCGGGCCACCGCCGCCTCGGTGCGGCCGAGGTCGCTGCCCTCGATCAGCGCGGCCAGCCGGACGGCCTCCGCCCGCGGCGACTCGGCCTGCCCGCCGCCCGCCTCGTACTCCGGGATGGCCCGCTCGACCTCGGCGAGCGCCTCCTCGTACCGCCCGGCGACGGCCAGCGAGCGCGCCCGCTCGTAGTGCGAACCGCCGCGCAGGTACCACGAGTTGTACTCCTCGCCGCGTTGCTCGGCCGCCACGCCGACCGCGTCCGCCTCGGCCAGCAGGGCCAGCGCCTCGGCCAGCCCCTCCTCGCCCTGCTCCCGCGTCGTCAGCCGGGCCAGCTCCCGCAGGGTGGCGGCCAGCTGGTCCACCTGCGGCGCCTTGCCGTGCGCCTCGCGGGCCCGGGCCAGCGCCGCCTCGGCGGCGTCCCAGCGCTCGGCCCGCGCGAGCGCCAGGGTGGCCTCGCAGGCGACCATGGTGTGGGTCTCCTGGTCCTCCCAGCCGGCCACCAGGTCGGCCAGCCGCAGGTACTCCTCGGCGGCGTCCCGGTACTCCTCCAGCTCGGACAGGCCCCGGGCGAGGTCCAGCCGGGTCTGGGCGAGCATCCACACGTCCAGCCGGGCCGCCGACGCGTCCAGCAGCACCGACTCCAGCACGGCCACCGCGTCCGCCGCCCGGCCGGTGTCGCGCAGGACGTCGGCCAGCTGCAGGCGCACCTGGGCGGCCTCCTCGACCGCCTCGGCGCCCTTGCGGTCGTAGCGCGCGGCCGCCTCCGACAGCGCGCGGACCGCACCGCCGAGGTCGCCCGTCTGGAGGCAGGAGTGGCCGAGCATCATGTACGTCGGCGCGTACGGGTAGGAGTCGTCGCCCCAGCGCACGGCCTCGGCCAGCGCCCGGTGGAACACCTCGACCGCCTGGCCCGGCTCATGGCTCTGCAACAGCACCTGGCCCAGCAGGCCGAGCACCCGCGGGGTGTGCCAGGGCAGCTCCGCGGCGTCCAACTGGGCGAGCACCTCGCGCAGTTCGGCCTGCGCCTCGGCCAGCCGGCCCTGCCGGGCGGCGGCGTCGGCCGTGTACTGCCGGGAGGTGGCGGCCCGCCGCTCGGAGCCCAGCTCCACGGCGGTCCGCCGGTAGGCCCCGACCGCCGCCTCGAAACGCTCGGCCACCTCGGCGGTGGGCTCGGGCTCCGCCTCGACCAGGTCGTGGTGGGCGGCGTAGGCGCGGGTCTGCAGCACGATCAGGTAGTCGTCGTCGGTCAGTTCGCCGTCGGCGCGCAGTTCCTCGGCCCGGACCAGCGCCGCGTCGAGCGCCGCCCAGTCGACCTGCCTGGCGCCGCGCGCGCCGTCCTCGCCGTCCGCGCCCTCGCTGCCGTCCGGGTCGCTCTCGTTCCCGTCGTTCCCGCCGCTCCCGTCCTCGTCGCTCTCGTCCAGGTCCGCGATCAGCGTCCGGGTACGGCACATCAGCGCTGGCCCCGGCAGCCCCGCCTGCTCGAACAGCTCGGCGGCGGCCAGCAGCCCGGCCTTGCCCTCGGCGTAGGCGTCCCGCTGGAGCGCCTCGTGGGCACGCTGCTCGGCGAGTTCGGCGCGCAGCCGCTCGGGGCCGCCCAGTTCGGCGCTCTCCGGGTGGACGAAGCCTGCGGCCCCGGCGCGCTCGGCGACCCGCTTCCACAGCCGGTCGGAGTCCGGGTGGCCGAGCAGCTCCAGCTCGCGGGCCCGCAGCACGAGGGCGGTGAAGTCCTCCGGCTCCGGCTCGGCCGGCCGGCGCGGCGCGGGCGCGACGGCCGGGGCGGCGGACAGCTCGGGCGCGACGGCGGCCCGCACGCCCAGCGCCAGCGGCTCGGCGAGCAGCGGCTCGACGGCCAGCCGGGCGCGCCGCCCGGCGCCGACCGCGCCCGTGCCGTTGCGGGCGTCGAAGCGAGCGGCCAGCGCGTCGGCCTCGGCGCGCACGTGGGCGAGCAGGGAGTCCACCGTCCAGGCCGTGCCGGCCGGGCCGCTGACGGCGAGTTCGCCGTGGCCGGCCCGGGCGAGCTGGGCCGCCAGCACCTCCACGCCGGTCAGGAAGTCCAGCCGGGCGGCCGGGTCGCCGGTGACCGTGAACAGGGCGCGGTTCTCGGCGAGCAGCTCCAGGCCGCGCGGCTCGTTGCCGGACAGCGCGCAGAACTCGATGTGCAGGCCGACCGCGCTCAGCATCGAGGCCTTGCCGCGGGCGTGGCGGTAGCCGGAGAGGTGGCCGGAGCGGGCCTCGTCCGGCCGGCCCTGGCGCAGCTGCGCGAGCAGCGCGGTGGCCTGGCTGAGGTAGGGCTCCTGCTCGCAGCCGGAGCGGCCGTCCAGCACCGGGGCGAGCACCTCCAGCGCCCGGGCGTCGTCCCCGGCGGCGAGGAAGTGCCGGGCGCGGGCGCGGGTCTCGCAAGCGTGGCAGTCGCTCAGCTCGGAGCGCGGGCGGGCCGCCCACAGCTCGTAGGCGTTCTGCACGTCGATGCCGGTCTGCACGGCCAGGTGGTAGCGCTGGGCGTAGTACGGCTGGAGGTCGTGGCCGGCCGCGCGGTAGCGGTCGCGCAGCTCGGTGTGCCAGCGTCCGATCGCCGCGAGGGGGACGTCCGGGGTGTCCTTGAGCGCGTCGGCGACCCACTTGAAGCGCCAGAACACCTGGTGCCGGGCCCACTCGCCGAAGCCGTCCGGGTCGGTGTCCCAGAGCTTGAGGATGCGGGCGAAGACGACCGGGCCCTTGCTGCGCTCGCCGTCGTACTCGTAGGCCTCCATCAGCTCCAGCAGGGCCATCGAGCGGACCCCGGTGTCGTCGAACTGCTCGGCGGCGTCGACGAGTTCCTCGGCCGTGACGGTCCTGGTCCGGCCGTACGGACGGGCGTCGTTCTCGCGCAGCGCGGCCATCACCGCGTCGGGGGTGTCCAGCATCACGCCTCCGTCCCGCCGTCGCGGCCGGAGCCGGCAGCCTCGTGGCCGAGCATGGCGTGGTCGAGCAGGCTGATGAACGAGCGGTTGAGCAGGGCGGACTCGCTGGCCTTGAGCGGGCGGCGGGTCATCAGCACGGCCTGCCCGTACAGCGCCTCGACGGCGGTGACGGCCAGCTCGCGGTTGGTGACGGTGGCGGCGCGGCGCACCAGCGGGTTGAGGTGGTTGAGCACCAGCTGGGCACGGGGCACCTCGGCGCGCAGCGAGCCGAGGATGTCCGCCCACAACCCGTCCGCCTCGTCGGCGAGTTGGGCCCGGGTGCGCTCGTGCCGGGCCTCCCGGTTGTCGAGCAGCAGGGCGGGCGCGTTGGTCGGGTGGAAGCTGCGCAGCGCGACGTCGCAGTCGAACCGGCCGACCACCTCGCGGGCGATCGCCAGGAAGGCGTTGGCGGCCAGCTCGACGGCCGGGTCGACGGTGTCCAGGTGCGCGGTGACGGTGCCCGGGTCGAGGTCGGAGACCGAGACACCGGGGCGGATCTCGGGCAGCCGGTGCACCAGGTCGTGGTCGTACGTGTAGCCGCCGTTGACCACGCCGAGCCCGGCGGCGCCGGCGATCGGGGCGACCTGGCGGAACTCCTCGACCGTCCGGGTCACCAGCACCACCGGGTGGCTGCGGGCGAACTCGTCCAGGGTGACGTTGCCGTCGGTGGTCTCGAACGGCAGCCAGGGCAGCATCATCCGCAGCAACTCGTCGTCGTAGCGGGCGAGTTCCTTGACGGCCAGGTGGTGGACGGACAGGAAGCGGTGCAGCAGCGCCGGGTCGCTCGCGGACAGGCCGGTCAGCCAGTCGCGGATCCGGGCGCCGAGCGCGTCCCGGACGGCGGCCAGCGTCTCGTCGGCGTACAGGCCCTCGCGGGAGGCGGTGGGGCGCGGCCCGTCGGTGTCGACGACGCAGCGGACGAAGAACGCCCAGTCCGGCAGCAGTTCGTCGGCCTGGTCGGAGAGCAGCATGCCCTTGAGGTGCACCCGGTGGCCGTTGCGGCGCGAGGGCGGGGCGGCGTCCGGCAGGACGTACGCGACGCCGCGCAGGCCGACCAGCGGCAGGTCCAGCTCGATGGTGTCGAGCGGGGTGAAGTCGAAGGCGGCGCGGCAGTACTCGGTGAGCGCGTCGCGCTTGGCCAGCGGGGAGGCGTGGCGCTCGGCCCACGGCGGGGTGCGGTTGACCCGGTGCTCGGTGCCGCCCGCGTCGATCACGGTGACGTCGTGGCGCAGCAGGCTGCCGAAGTCCCGGGCGAGGGTGAGGACCCGGCCGGGGCGGGTCCACTCGGCGGCGTCGGCGCGCGGGGCCAGCGTCACGGTGGTGCCCGGCTCGGGCTTGGCCGAGGCGGGCAGGGTGCGGATGGTGTAGCTGCCGTCGGAGCTGCCGCGCCACTCGATCGCCGGGGCGTCCGGGGTGGCGGCGGAGCGGGTGACCACGGTGATCTCGTCGGCGACCACGAAGCAGGCGAGCAGGCCGATGCCGAACTGGCCGATGAAGTCGCCGCGGGCCCGGGCCAGCCCGTCGCCGTCGAGCCGGCCGTCGGCGTCACGCTTGGAGCTGCGGCCGATGGTGGCGAGGAAGGTGTGGACGTCCTTCTCGGTCAGGCCGATGCCGGTGTCGGTGACGGACAGCTCGTCGTCGGCGCGGACGGTGATCGTGGCCGGCGCCCCGGGGTCGAGGGCGTGACGGGCGGAGATCGCGTCCACCGCGTTCTGCAGCAGCTCGCGCAGGTAGACCCGCGGGCTGGAGTAGAGGTGGTGGGAGAGCAGGTCCACCAGTCCGCGCAGGTCCACCTGGAAGGTGTGCGCACTCGTCGGGTTGTCGGTAGGGGACACCGGAGGCTCTTTCGATCGCGGGGTGGATGACGGTGGCGGGGTACGGCTCAGCGCCAGTACGAGGTGCAGCGGTCGCGGTGGGCACGGAAGGCCTTGACCGGATCGCGCGACAGGTAGTGCCAGGGCGCCTCGGTCACGCAGCCGTCCAGCGCGTCGAACAGCAGGCGCGCGGTCTTGGGCTGGTCGGCGAGGGAGAAGGCCATCGCGAAGGCGTTGAAGCTCGCCTGCCAGCCGCGCACCGGCACGAAGTCGGGGTGCAGGACGGACCGGAAGGCCGCCTCCTGGAGCCCGGCCACCACGGCCGGGCTGGTCAGGTAGGCGCGGTCCTCTCCGTCCGGCAGGGCCAGCCACTGCTCCAGGTGCGCGAGTGCCACCAGCTCGCCGAGGGGGCTGCCCTCGGGGGCGGCGAGCATCGCGGAGCGGGCGAACTCGTGCATCTCCTCGTGCGAACCGCCCCACTTGGCGCTCAGCTGCTGCAGCCGGATCCGGTGCGAGCCGGCGTTCCCGGGCGCCCGGCGCACCGCGGCCTCGAAGCGGCAGGCGGCGACGTCCGGGCCGAGTGAGGCTCCCAGGGCGCTCATCTGCAGGAAGTTCCAGGGGGCGTGCCAGGACGGCTCGCGTTCGGCGGCCTCCAACAGCTGCTCCTCGGCGACGTCCAGGCGCTGGTGGAACACCTTCCACCCCTCCTCGGTGACGTCCTTGGCCCGGGCGGCCGTCCGGGCCTCCCAGCCCCAGACGACGTGCCGGGCTCCGGACAGCAACAGCAGCAGGGTGTCGTCCGGGGTGTCGGCCAGCGCGCGGGACGTCCACTGCTCGACCCGGGGCACGTCGGACATCGCCCCGACGAGGAAGGACAGCTCAGCGCCGTCGGCGGCGGCCAGCGTGGGGCGCAGCGCGGCCCAGTCCCCGGCGGCGGCCTGCCGGAGCGCCAGGCGCGCCGACTCGTCCCCGTACGTCGGGTCGAGCCGCGGCTCGGCGCTGCCGGTGGCGGCGGGCGATCCGGCGCCCCGGCGGCCGAAGCCGAACCCGCGCCGCCCGGCCCGGTCCTGCGCGCCCTCCCCGCCGGAGCGGCGTCGGAACAGCGGCATGTCTGGCCCCCTCGAACGTCATCGGCATCTTTCGCATGGCCGCACGATGGCCACGAGATAGGTACATATCACGGTCGACTGACATCCGTTTGCCCAGCCCAGCGCCCCGGCCCGCGCGGGGGGAGGGAGCAGCGGGCCCTCAGCCCACGCCGAGCCCGGCGTCCGGCGCCTTGCCGCTCTGCGCCTGCTCGATCCGCTTGACCAGCATCACCGCGAACTTCCGCGTCGCGGCCACGTCCACCGGACCGCCCTCGCTGGTCACGCTCGCCACCACGGTGCCCGAGCGCACCACGATGCCGACGCCCTCGCCCTCGGCCAGCGGCCCCTGGAAGGCCTGGCTCTCGCTGCCCAGCGCCGGGGTGTCGACCTTCTTGAACGGCCCCGCGGAGTACGAGGCGTAGTTCTCCTTCAGCCGCTGCGCCGCCGCGTCCCGGCTGGGCAGGGTGTCCACCAGGAAGCGGACGACCACGTCCCCCGAGGAGAACCGGACCGACCCGCTCAACGGCTTGCCGGCGCAGGAGGCGGCGGCGGCACCGGTGCAGGTGACCTTGTGGTCGGCGGTGTCGACCCTGCGCTTCTCCTCCTCCCACCCGGCCATCGCCTTGGCGTCCGGCAGCACCTGCCCGACCACCTTGTCGTCCAGCAGCGCCGTCTCCAGGTCCCCGCGAGGCGCTTCCGCCGCGGCCGGGGCCGGCGCGGAGGCGGGCGCCGAACCCGCCCCGGGCGCGGAGGGCGCCGCCGGGTCGGGCGCGCCCCCGGCCGGAGCGGAGGCGGACGCCGCAGCCGTACCCGCCGCAGTCGTCCCCGCCGCCGGGCTCGCCGCGGACGAGGCCGCAGACTCCGCCGCGCCGGCGCTCTTCGACCCCCCGGAGGAGCACCCGGACAGCACGCCCGTCAGCACTCCGGCCGCCGCCACCGCGGCGAGCACCCGCCGACCACCCATCCCCATCGCCCTCCCTAGGCCTGTCAGTGACCCCTCAAGATAGCGACCGCCCCGCTGCCGAACACCGGCGGGGCGGTGACCGCCCCGGTCACCGCCCCGCCGTACTGCTCGGTCGTCCTGCCCTACCGGTGGATCAGACCGCCGGAGCCGGGAAGGTCGGGTACTCGACACCCGAGATGTACTGCACGACCCGGACGACCTGGCACGAGTAGCCGAACTCGTTGTCGTACCACAGGTACAGGATCGCGTTGTCGCCCTCGACCTTGGTCGCGCCGGCGTCCACGATCGAGGCGTGGCGCGAGCCGATGAAGTCGCTGGAGACCGCGTCGGGCGAGTCGGTGAAGTCGATCTGACGCTTCAGCGGCGAGGTCAGCGAGATGTCCCGCAGGTAGTCGAGGACCTCCTCGCGGTTGGTCTCGCGCTTCAGCTGCAGGTTCAGGATCGCGATGGACACGTCCGGCACCGGCACGCGGATCGAGCTGCCGGTGATCTTCGCCTTGAGGTCCGGCAGGGCCTTGGCGACGGCCGAGGCGGCACCGGTCTCGGTGATCACCATGTTCAGCGGCGCCGAGCGGCCGCGACGGTCGGCCTTGTGGTAGTTGTCCAGCAGGTTCTGGTCGTTGGTGAACGAGTGGACGGTCTCCACGTGGCCGCGGACCACGCCGTACTCGTCCTCCATCGCCTTCAGCGGCGGGACGATGGCGTTGGTGGTGCAGGAGGCGCAGGAGATGATCTGCTCGTCCGGCTTGATCATGTCGTGGTTGACGCCGTGCACGATGTTCGGCACGTCACCCTTGCCCGGGGCGGTCAGCACGACCTTGGCGATGCCGGGGCGCAGGTGCTTGGACAGGCCCTCGCGGTCGCGCCACTTGCCGGTGTTGTCGATCAGGATCGCGTCCTTGATCCCGTACTCCGTGTAGTCGACCTTGGTCGGGTCGTCGGAGTAGATCACCGTGATCTCGTTGCCGTTGACGACGATCTTGTTGTTCGCCTCGTCGACGGTGATCGTGCCCTGGAACTGGCCGTGGATCGAGTCCCGGCGCAGCAGCGAGGCGCGCTTGACCAGGTCGTCGCCGCCGCCGTTGCGCACGACGATGGCCTTCAGCCGCAGACCGTTGCCGGACGCCTTCTCGATCAGCAGGCGGGCGACCAGGCGGCCGATGCGGCCGAACCCGTACAGCACGACGTCCTGCGCGGACCGGCGCTCCAGCTTGTTCTCACCGGTGGCACCGGCGACGGCCTGGGCGGTGAACTCCTCCACCGACAGGCCGTGGTCGTCCGCCCGGTAGGTCGAGGCGAGCATCCCGAGGTCGATCTGCGAGGGGCCGAGGTCCAGGGTGGTCAGCGCCTCCAGGAACGGCATGGTCTCGGTGACCGAGAGCTCCTCGCCGGCTATCTGCCGGGCGAAGCGGTGCGTCTTGAGGATGCTGACCACCGACTTGTTCACCAGGGACCGGCTGTGGAGCAGGACGGTGACGTCCTTCTCCCGGTGCAGCCGCCCGATGATCGGGATCATCGACTCCGCGATCTCCTCGCGGTTCTTCCAGTCCGTGAACACGTCGTCGTTGACAGTCACAAGTCCATCTTTCGAGCTGAGGGTGTTGCCCACATGGTAGCTTCGCCCGCCCGCGCCCCGACCGCCGGTCCCTCCCCGGCCCACCCCGCCCGAGCCCCCGACCTGCGCGTTCCCCCCCATCCCACCCCCGAAGGTGATCACCGCCACCCTGGGCAGGGGCCGGCGAGTGCCGATACGGACGAGGCCCTCGACCCGTCGGGGACCGACGCGAACCGCCCCTTCGGGAGAATGACCGCAGGCGGCCGGCGTACCGCACGGCGCCGGCACGTCCGTCGAGAACCAGGCAGGAGAGGCACAGTGCAGAACCGCTTACGGATCGTTCTCATGTCCTACGGCGCGAAAGGGTTCGCCAACCTCCAGGCCCCGTGCACCGAGGCGGGCCATGAGACCGTCGCCTACGTGTGCGCCGCATCCGCGGCAGGAGCAGCGGTCGGCGACGTTCTTTCGCAACTGCCACCGGGGGTCGATCTGCTGCTGCCGCACAGCACCGCCGGCCTGGCACATGCCTTGTCCGGCTACCGACCGGACCTGGTGGTCTGCAACGGGTTCCCGTGGAAGCTGCCGGCCGAGGTCCTGCGCGTTCCGCGCCTCGGTGTGCTGAACGTCCACCCCTCCCTGCTGCCGCGCCATCGCGGACCGATGCCGATCCACTGGGCCGTTCGGCACGGCGATCCCGAGACCGGCGTGACGATCCATTGGATGGACGAATCGTTCGACACCGGACGAATTCTCGTCCAGCGCGGAGGCGTCGTCCTGCCGGATGACCTGGACGGCGACAGCGTGTTCGCGGAGATCCAGGCCCTTTCGCGCGAACTTCTCCCGGAAGCGTTGGAGCTGGCCGCCGGCGGGCACCCGGGCACTCCTCAGGACCGGGACGGTGCGACCTACGAGGGCCTGATGGGGCCGCTGTGCGCGGTCATCGACTGGTCGGCGAGCCGCCGTGACGTTCACGACCTCGTCCGCACCTTCCGGGTCGGGTTGTTCCCCGTCCCCGGTCCCCTCGCCGTTGTCGACGGCCGCTGGGTGGCCGTCCTCAAGTCCCGTGTCGAACCCGGTGACGGTGTACGCATGGAGTGCGCGGACGGCCCGCTGTGGATCGTGGAATCGGTCCCCGTCCCGGCTCGGGACGTCTGGCTCTCCGCGGGCTGACTCAGGCACCCTCACCCAAGGCGCTCGTCAACCGGTCACGCCGGTGCAGCGCGGACGGGTCGGTGAAGCCGCCGAGCAGTGTCAACGCCTCGCGCCTGTGCTCCCGCACGACGTCCGCCGCCTCGCCCATGGCCTCCAGCGCCTCGGCGAGGTGGCAGAGGGCCTCCGCCCACTGCCACCGGTCGCCCAGGTCGCGGTGTACGGCGATGGCACGACGGTGGAACTCGCTCGCTTCCTGGGCTTGGCCGAGTTCGAGGTACGTCAGGCCGGCACCGTCCCAGGCGAGTGCTTCGCGACTGCGGTCACCGAGGCTGCGTTGCAGGACGGCGGAACGCTGGTAGGAGGCGAGGGCATCGGCGAGTCGGCCCGCCACGCGTTGGGTGTGTCCGAGCTGCGTCAGCCAGTACGCTTCCGCGACGGCGCTGTTGAGGTCCACCGCGAGGTCGACCGCGTGCCGGGCACTGTCCAGCGCCTCGTCCGTCCGCTCGCCTTCGAGCTGGATCCGGCTGAGGATGCGCAGTGCGTTGCCCTCGGCCCGGCGGTCGGCCACCTCGCGGAACGACTCCAGGCCTGCGCGCGCCACCCGCTCCGCGTCCGCGAGTCGGCCGAGCGCCGCTTGGACCTCGGCGAGGTTGACCGCTGTCCTCGGCTCCCAGTAGGTGTCGCCGAGGGCCTGGAACAAGGCACGCGCTCTCTCGAAAGCCTCCTGAGCGTCGGGCAGTTGGTGTCTGCGCAACCGGAGAAGGCCGAGTCCGTTGAGGGTCAGCGCTTCGCCTGCCGGGTCGTCGAGCTCACGGCGGATGGCCAGTGCTGCCTCGTACTGTTCGGCAGCCTGATCGAGGCGACTGGACTGGGTGTACGCCATGCCCAGGCTCTCGTGCAGCTCCGCCTGCGCGTGCCGATCGTTGCCGCGCCCTGCGGCCTCCAGGCCCAGGCGGGAGGTCGCGAACCAGTCCTGGAAGGTGTTGCGTTGCATGTAGAAGGCTCGGAGGACGACGGCGAGCTGCCAGACATACGAATCCAGGCCCAGAGCGGCCGCAGTCCGCGTTGCCGACGCGAGGTTCTCGCGCTCCGCCTCGAACCACCCCCTCGCGGCAGCTTCATCGCCGAAGGCCACGGGCTCCACCTCGGAGTCGAGTGGCGCAAGCGCGACACGGGGCTCGTGGGGAGCGATGTGTGCCTGAGCCGCATCGGCCGCGTGGAGATACCAGGCCAGCACCCGCCGGACTGCCCGCTCGCTCTCCTCCGGCTCCTGCTCACGCCTCACCTGGTCGACGGCGTACGCGCGCAGCAGGTCGTGGAACCGGTAGCGGTCCGGCGCGGTCTGCTCCACCATGTGGCCCGCGACGAGCCCATCGAGTAGACGGCCCGTTTGCCGGACGGTGCCGGCGACCAGTGCTGCGGCAGCCGCAACACTGAACTCGCCGGTCGGGTGGAGGCCGAGCATGCGGAAGAGCCGCGCCGCGTCGGCGGGCAAGGCCCGGTACGACCAGGCGAAGACGGAACGAACCGCCTCCGACTCCTCCTCGTCCTCACTGGACAGCGCATCCCACAGGCTGGACTCGTCGCGAAGGTCCTGGATCAGGTCGTTCAACAGCATCCGCGGCCGGCCGGCCGCGCGTTCGGCCGCGATGCGCAGGGCAAGCGGCAGGCGGGCACAGAGCCGCGCCAACTGCGCGAGCTCGTCCGGATCGTCCCCGTTGCGGTAGTCCGCCGTGACCTCTTGCAGCAGCTCGACGGCGTCATGCTCCGCCAGCACCTCCAAGGTCAGGTGCCGGGCTCCCTCGCGCACGCCGAGACCCGAGAGACGGTGCCGGCTGGTCACCACGACCAGGCACCCCGGAACGCCGGGCAGCAGCGGGCGGACCTGGGCGGCGCTTGAGGCGTTGTCCAGGACGATCAGCATCCGGCGACCCGCCACCAGGGATCGGTAGGTGGATGCCATGGCCTCAGGGTCGGTCGGTATCGCCGCCGCAGGCACGTCGAGCGCACGCAGGAACCGTTCCAGCACCTGTGCGGCAGCCACCGGCTCCTGCGGATCGTAGCCGTGCAGGTTCGCGTAGAGCTGCCCGTCCGGGAATCGTTCGCGGACGGCGTGCGCCCAGTGCAGGGCCAGCGAGGTCTTGCCGACCCCGGCGGTGCCGGTGAGCACCAGGACCTGGGCCGAGGGCGGGTGCTCGGCCAGGAGGCGACCCATGGCCTCTTGTTCCACGGACCGGTTGACGAAACCTCGGACGCCTGTGGGAAGTTGCCAGGGCACGGGCTCGCCGTGCCGGGTAGTGGCGTTCGGTGGCACGGCGTGGATGTGGACCGGCCCTTGAATGTCCCGGGCCTGCACGACGTGCCCGGTGGAGGACCCCGACAGCGACGAACTGACCCTGCCGGGGGATGCCTCGGGCACCTCTCGCTCCACCCCTCAGCGCTCCACCGGGAGCCGCGCCATGAAGGTCTCGATGTCCTCGCCCTGGTCGTACAGGCGGGAGATGAACTCCGCGACTCGATCCCGGGCCGCGTGGTCCACGTAGCGGGTCGCACCGTTCAAGATGCCGGCCTCGTCGTACGAGATGTCGTAGACGGTGTCCGGCCCCAGGGTGACGAGCTCCGGGAGCGGCCTATCAAGTTCGTACGGCGCGATCAGCTCGGGGCCGACCACACGGATCAGCTCGCCACATTGGGCACGCACCCTCAAGACCTCCAGCTCCCACGCCAGATAGGGAATCAAGGGGAACTCGACGACGCGCACACGCAGCAGCCGACAGGCATGGTCGGTGGCCAGCCGGGAAAGCTGGAGCAGGTCGTCACGCCTGGCCTCGATCAGCTCCCACGCCTTTGATCGATCCCCCTCCAGATAGGCGCGCCAGCTGGCGTCCTCGGGCTGCTGGAAGTCCTGGCGGCGTTCCAGCTTCCACGAGTCGTAGCCATCGACCGCGAAGTCCCGCTGGCGGAAGTCTGCTTTGTACTCTGCCTGGGGGAGGCGGTCACCCGACACGCCACCGAGGAGGTCACGCATCAGGCAGGTCCGCCTTTGCGGAGAGCAGCGTGATCCGAGGGATCACCACGAGCCGCTCGCGCTCGTTGATCGCCGCGCCCTCAGGGAGTCCAGGCCGGTAGACCTCGGTCAGGTCCCGGCCGATGACCGCGATGTCCCCGTTGTCGAGCTCCCAGATGTCAGGGCAACCATCCCGATCGCCTGTAGTACCCAGCTCGGCCGGTGACTTGCCCAGGCGCCGAGTCAGCACTGCGTCCGGATCAGCGCCCCAGGGCTGACTCATCATGCCTCCAGAAAGGTTGCGTGAGCGGTCGGCTACACACCGTACAAATCCACTCAGCTCTACGTCAATGCATCCGCCTGGGCCAACTGCCGCCCCACGCCCGTACGCTGTCGGCCGGTGCCGGACACGCGGTTCCGTGCACGACCGGCTGAAGGGGAGTCATGCGGGCGCAGGAGATCACGTTCCTCAAACTGGTGCAGGGCGAGAAGCAGTTCCAGGTGCCGCTCTACCAGCGGACGTACAGCTGGGAGCGACCGCAGCTGCAGCAGCTCTGGGACGACGTGTCCGAGCTGGTGGAAGAGCACACCGGCGGCAGGGCGCCGGCTGCCCACTTCCTCGGCTCCGTCGTCCTCGCGCCCGGCCACATCCAGGCCGGCGGCGTCCAGCGCTGGCTGGTGGTCGACGGCCAGCAGCGGCTCACCACGCTGATGCTCGCCTTCACCGCACTGCGCGACCACTACAAGACGACCGGGGCCGAGCGCGCCGCCGACCGGGTGCACCGGCAGATCCTGGTCAACGAGTTCCACGAGGAACTCGACCACTACCGCCTCCTGCCCACCCAGGCCGACCGGGAGGGCTACACCGCGTGTGTGGAGTCCTCGCCGAAGGCCGGCGGCGCCGGCAACATCGGCACCGCGTACCGCTTCTTCCTGGGCGCCCTGGCCCAGGGCGCGGACGAGCACGGCGCCGACTGGGTTGTCGCCGTCGAGACCGTCCTCAAGGACCTGCTGTCGATCGTCGAGATCACCGCCCAGGACGGCGACAACGTCTACCGGATCTTCGAGTCGATCAACAACACCGGCGTCGGCCTCAGCCAGAGCGACCTGCTGCGCAACTACGTCTTCAGCCTGCTGCCGAAGCGCGGCGAGCGGGTGTACCGGGAGCTGTGGCTGCCGATGCAGCAGGAACTCGGACCGAAGAACCTCGAACTCCTGGTCTGGCTCGACCTGGTGGTGCGCGGACACGGCAAGGCCAAGCAGAGCGAGATCTACCGCGAACAGCAGAAGCGGCTGGACGGCCTCAAGAACGACGAGGAGGCGTTGCAGCGGGAGATCCAGCTGCTCGCCGAGCGCGGAAAGCGACTGCGCCGCATCCTGAATCCCGAGCTCGAAAGCTCGGGCGCGCTGCGCAACGCGCTTGAGCGGCTCGGGGCTTGGGGTGGGCAGACGCACTACCCGCTCGCGCTCCACCTGCTCGACCTGGTCGAAGCCGAACGAGCCACGGCGGAGGAAGCAGCCGAGGCGCTGGGCTACGTCGAGTCGTACCTGGTGCGCCGGATGATCTGCCAGGTTCCGACGAACAACCTCAACCGGATCTTCATGGACGCCCCCAGGGAGCTGGAGACGGACCGCTCCCCCGCCGAGGCCGTACGCCGGCTGCTCTCCGGCCCTCGCCGCAAGTGGCCCTCGGACGAGGACCTGCGCGCGGCCATCCGTACCAAGCCGTTCTACTGGAGCGGGCGTTCCACCCAGCGCTTCCACGTGCTGCGGCGGCTGGAGGAGAGCCACGCGGCGAGCGAGCCGGTGGACTTCGAGAAGGCAGCGCTCACGATCGAGCACGTGCTGCCGCAGCGTCCGCCGCAGGCGTGGTTCGATCTGCTCGCCGAGGAGACGGAGGACGGGCAGAGCCCGAAGGAGCTGCACGACCTGCTGGTGCACACCCTCGGGAATCTGACGCTGTCGGGCGAGAACTCCAAGCTCTCCAACCACCCGTTCGAGCGAAAGCAGCAGCTCCTCGATGCGAGCGCGCTGCGGATGAACCAGGAGATCGCCGCCGCCGAGGGCTGGGGCAAGGCGGAGATCCTGGCCCGCGCCGACCGGCTTGCCGAACGGGCCATCGGCCTGTGGCCGTCTCCCCTCGGAGCGGTGAAGACGGTCGGCGACGAATGGCCGGGCTGGGCGGACCTGCGGGCGGCTCTTGTCGCGATGCCCAGCGGCACCTGGACCACGTACGGCGACATCGGGGAGCTGATCGGCCTCCACGCGATCGGCGTCGGCAACCACCTGGCCACCAAGCCCGGGGTGGTCGGCGCGTACCGGGTGCTGAACTCGGACGGCCGGGTCTCCCCCGGCTTCCGTTGGCTCGACGACGAGCGGACCGAGACCCCGCAGGAGATCCTGGAGCAGGAGGGCGTGCCCTTCGACGAGGCCGGCCGCGCACACCGCCCGTGTCGACTGACCGCTCCCGAACTCGCCACCCTGCTCGGCCGCGACATCTCGGCGGACAGCCAGCATGACCCGCTGCCCGACCCAGAGAACGCCGTGGCGGCGGAGCGTTTCCGGTCCCAACTGGAAGAGAACCAGTCCCCTATCCTGAAGGCTCATGTGCAGGCCGCCATGTACTTCTGGCAGCAGCAGGGCGGTCACTTCGAGTACGGCCGCTCCGAGGAGACCAGCTGCTTCCCGATGCTCGACACCGGAACCGCCTCGCAACCGCACCTGCTGTGGCCGCTCGCGATCTACCCGGTGTCGGGGACGGCGGAGGTGGTCTTCCAGTACCTGAAGGACCGCAGTCCGTTCGACGACACCGAGGTGCGGCGGGAGCTGCTGCGGCGGCTGAACGAGATCGACGGGATCGAGCTGTCGGAGGCGAAGCTGGACCTCCGGCCCTCGTTCCCGCTCCAGGTGTTCGCCGATCACCCGGAGGAGATCCGCGCGGTGCTGGAGTGGTTCATCCACACGGCCGCGCTGGAGCTCGCGCAACGCGCCTGAGCCGGATCGCCGCGCTGCCGAGCCGAGTTGGTGACTCGGCTCGGCCGCGCGCGGCGCGGATGCCGTCAGGCAAGGCGGTGTTCCCATCGCAGAGCGGGCTCGTCACCGATCCAGTAGGCATGCGCCCGGGGCGTGACCTGGAGGCGGACGGCGCTGACGTCCGGCCGTCCGGCTTCCTGCCAGGCGGTGAGCGCGCCCTCGATGGCGTCCCACAACGCGACGGGACCGCCTTGGCGCACGGTCCAGCCGTCGCCGCTGTCGCCGAGCTGAGCGAAGGACTCCCGCTCGACGTCGAACAGGTACACCGTCTGCTCGCCGCCGTCGGCGATGGCCTTGACCAGCTGGGCGCCCGGTGCGGCGAGCTGGGCGAGGAAGGCCGGTGTCCACTCCTCCAGCAGTTGCGGGGAGATCGAAGTGTGCCGTTCGGTGTCGGTGTTGTCCGAGCAGACCGTCCCCGGTCACGGTCCAGGTCGAGTAACCGGCGGTCTCCAGCGCGGCGTCCGCCCGGGCGGCCACATCGGGGTCCACCTCGACGGTGGTGACCTGGTCTTCGCCGAGCCGGTGGCACATCAGCGCGGTCGAGTACCCCGTCCCGGTTCCCACCTCCAGGACGGATTGGCCGTCCTCGATGTCCAGAGCCTCGATCATGCCGACCACGGTCGCCGGGATGGTGGAGGACGATGTCGGGAAGCCACGCACCGGCTCAGCGATCTGGTCGGCAGTCAGGTGCCCGTCGAGCTGAGTGACGAGTGACTGGTCGCTGTAAGCGATGTCCACCCATTCCTTCGGGTCGGCGCCGCGCGCGGTCACCGGCTGCCACCGGCCGTCGTCGGTGGGCAGGAACACCCCGGGCTGGAGGAACAGTTCTCTCGGAACGGTCTCCACCGCCGCTCTCCAGGCCGGGCTGGTCAGGTCGCCGTTCAGCTCGAGGCGGTCGGCGAGCGCGCGACGCTCGGCCGTGGTGTCCGGAGTCATGGTCCTCCTTGGGTGAGAAGGTCGGCGAAGGCGGCGGTCAACGACAGGCCGGTCTCGTCCTCCAGCCAACCCCACTGCCCGTTCGGATTCAGCTCAAGCCACCGGTAGTCACCCGCGCGATCGACGGCGAGGTCGAAGCTGCCTGACGCCAGGCCGAAGTGCTCCAGGTACGCCACCAGGGCCATGGCCAGCCGGTCCGGCAGATCGACGACGCTGTAAGTCAGCGCGCTGTAGTCCCTGCGCCGAGTTGGGGACTCGGCTCGGCCACGCGCGGCGGGCGGGTCAGGCGGGTATACGCCGGGTCGGGTTGTCGTGGCTGGGTTCGGGCTCGGCGGGCTCCTCCGACCCGGGCATCCTGAGGGCGGTGATGGCACCCAGGGCGACGGTGGCGAACGCGAGCGCGAGGAGGACGGTGAAGGCGGCGCCGACCAGGAAGGCGCCGGGGCCGGATCGCATCACTCGCTCCCCTCGATGTCGCGGAGGAGATGGAGGAGGTTGAGCAGAGTGCTCACGGGCGCGTTGCCGAAGTCGACGAGGATGCGGCCGTCGAGGGTGGACTCGCCGGCCGAGGCGGAGCCCCAGAGGAGTCCGTACGGCATTCCGCGTCGATGCAGTTCGCCCAGGAGGGCCGTGATGTGCGGGGCGGTGTAGTCGCGCATCCGGGGGTCGTCCGGTGCGGCGGGTTCGCGGGTCACGCGAGGGTGTCCAGCTCGTACCAGACGGTTTTGCCGCGCTTCTGGGGGTCGATGCCCCAGCGGTGGGTCAGGCCCTCGACGAGCTGGAGGCCCCGACCGCTCTCGGCGAAGTCGGCGGGGGTCCGCTGCTCCGGGAGCGCGTCGTTCTCATCGGAGACGGTGACCCGGAGGGTGCCGCCGAGGAGGGAGTAGAAGACGACGGGGCAGGCGGTGTTGCCGTGCCGCCAGGCGTTGACGAGGAGCTCCATGAGGGCGAGCTCGGCGTTGAAGATCGTCTCGGGGTCCCAGCCGTAGCGGGTCAGGGTGTCCCGGAGGGACTGGCGGGAGAGGTCGAGCGAGGGGGTGTTACGGGTGCACACGGGAACCTCCGTGAGGCTGTGGTGTGGGAGAGGTGACGACGGATGCGTCGCCGTGAGCCAGGCCAGGGCGCGGCTGGTTGATGCCGCGCATGGCTGCTCTGCGGTGCGAGGGCAGGAGGCGCCTACTGCCCGGGAGGCAGACGTTACTGACGCTCCGTCGGATCGATCTGCATCGACGGTATCGCGGATCCATGAGAAATTTTCCATGGATCTGGAATGTTCCCTCTAGGACCAATACCAGTGACTTAAGGTTCTGCCTTGTAGAGCCTTGGTCGGTGGGTTGGTGGGAGCGGTGCGGTAGTGCGGGGCGATGCTGACGGCTTCGGTGGGGTTCCGGGTGGGCTGTGGCCAGAGGCGGTGCTTGGCGCGTTTGACGCCGAAGTTGGACATCTTGCGTTTGACGACGCGTGCGTTGGAGCGTCTGCGGCGCGGGGGCAGCAGGTGGCGTGCTATCTCCCGTAGGCCGTCGGCGAGGGCCGTGGCCAGGCGTTCAGGGGGAAAAGGCCGCTTGCGCGGTCACTTGGCGACG